>DTRI01000195.1 GCA_012966015.1 Flavobacteriales bacterium
GTCCCTAGCGTAAGATACTTATTCGTAATATCTGGGCCCGATACTAGATGGGAATAATAGATTGCCTCTGTCCCATCAAAATGATATTCCTGCCAAAACCGAAGGGCATCATCAACGCGATCCTCTAACTGAAGATCGTCAACGTTGACTTCGATTACGGGCCATCCCAGTTTTCGGAGACAATATGTTTTAAATTCTTCTCTTGTTGTTGGTTTTGCCATTTTACGTTATTGCCTTTGTTGCCTCTGGAGTTACTGTTACAATTCCTTCAATTATTCTAGTCTTTATAGGAGTCTCGGCACTTGATGCAATTTCAATGTCATATACATATCTTCCGGGAGTCAATAAGGAGGTTTGTGTATTGTTGGCTGACAACGACACCACTCCAGATGTAGGAGTTTCATTTTCTGCCGTAAACGCCAAGACCGCATTTGCATGATAATAACTTTTTCGCATTTGAGCATATACAGTATAATCCGTTATATCTTTGGCTGCGGTGGATGATTTAGCGGAATATGCAACAAAATTTTCAGTATAATCAGTTCCCTGATCTATAGTTATATTCTGTATTCTACTAGCCATTTAACAAATTCCTTCCATATATCTTATTATTATTTAGGCAAAGGGTTATTTTCTTTAAGCATTTTAATTTTATGATACCACGTTGTCGTAGAAGTTTTATCTGCACTAATTTTTCCAGAATCAATATCATGCCATAACATATCCAATTGAGTTGCCATGCGCGGATATGCGTTTGTTCTTACAAAAAGAGGACTTAACTTTCCATCCCTGCCAAGAGGCGACTGAGCCCTGTCTCTAATTCTAATTTCCTCGGTTATATCCTCTGCCTTTTTTTTCGCTGCCGCCCGACGAGCCTCTAACGTATTAACTTCTTGTTGTCGGTTTCTTTCGTTATCAGCTTCTTTTTTTTCTCTCGCTGCCTGCTCGGCAGAAAGATCTCTCCGATTATTAACAATCGTCTTTTGAAACTTCATTTTATTATAACTCTCCTATATTATTGCTGATGGTGGGGGTTGTCAAAAAAAATATAAACTTCTTCGTCTGTGTACCCATAATCCGAAATAATAAATTTAATTTGGTTTTCGGTTGAATTTGTCGAAAGCCCATTTGCCGTAAATTCAATATCATTATCTTCTTCAGTTGCAACAAAGGTAAATGCATCATCATTAAGACCTGTAACCGTAGCCCCTGGATGTAAATCAGAAAGAACAGCCACATCGGTTCCATTTGCCACAATACTGGACTGGCTGATATTAAAATTTATAGTTTTTAATGATTCAATTCCAATTGAAATTCCAGTATCTGGATTTTTAACAACATAAGATCCTTGAAGTGCCTTCCCTCTTAAATCCACATGACAACCACCCCCCTGCAATTCAATGTGCTGTATTTGTTTAGAGGTTGGATTATCTATTGTATATTTAATTCTTCCTGTTGTTTTATCATAAACATATAATGTTTTGTTTGCTAGCGCCATCAACCGAACTCCCTTCTATGCCATGCATCAAAGATTAAAAGAAATATTATTTTCATTTATCGTAGACGCAGACGATTCAATAATTTCAAAAGTATCAACATCCCGCGACACATCAACCAAGCATTGAGAATCAAGTTGGAATGAAGTATTTGCGTTTTGAATTTCTGCGGTTTCTGAATCCGTTGCATTATTAATGTTATTCCACTCTCCTAGATGAGCGTCTTCTCTTGGAATAACATTAATATATACTGTCTTATTTAACTTCCCTGCTCCACCAATTAGAGAGTTTTTGGATCGAATATGTAAATTGGGAGAAATGTGATTTCCTGAATACAATTCCCAACCATCATCTATTTTCGTTTTTTTAAAAATTGACGCCTCGCCCTCTGCCAAAAATCCAATAGGATTCCCAGCAGGAAATCCCTCGGCAGCATATAGTTCATCATTCACTTCGTTGGAATTCACAATAAAAATAAAATGATCTTTTGTAACAAACATAGACACCACTCTCATCTATTTATTCTCCCTATTCTATTTACAAATATTGGCTTTGTTTCTAATTTAATTTTTTGATCATATAATTTAATATATTGTGTTATCTGAGAACGCACCCATTGTGTATTTGCCGTGCCGTCTTGATTTAATTCTAAATTAGACAGAACGTTATTGGCAACAACAACATAGTCTCCATGAAAAATATTTATGCCGCAGGTTTTGCCTGTAGTGTCTATAAATTGTATGTTTGCAGAATATTCTTTAGTCATAAGTAGAAAAGTCCTATCAAAATAATTAATTTTTAAATATTGAGAATTTCAATATCTGGTTCTTCATCCGATCCCTGCCACGCCTCAGTAACATCTGCGCCCCTATAAGTTCGAGATCCATGATAATCTAAGCCATTTGTTTGTATGGGACGAGATGGATCAAGAGTAATATGGTTTCCATTTAATAACCAACAATTAGAAATTGCGTCAGAAGGCGATGTGATTGCTGTTGCCAATAAATCGCTTTCTGAAATATTAGGATCTCTTGCTTTTATCTGAGTTGGCCATCCATAATCTTGTCCAGAAACTGCTTCGGCGGGGTCATATGCAATTTGTTGTATTCCATTTGTATTGGTATAACTAAACGTTGTTTCTCGAAATCCCCCTATATAATTATTTGCAAACACAGAATATGTAAGGTTTTCATTATGAACCGAAACCGGAGAAACATAAGACCCATCTGGAGAATGCACCAAATATCCAGCAAATCCTCCGGCAGCATGGCCCTTAGAATCTGCATCATTGGTTTCGGTTTCTAAAAGTCCCCCGGAAGTAATACCAGACAATATATCCTCGGACAATCCATGAGCCCCGGCTGGCTGTAATGAAATTTCATATGCATCTAGCCCCACACCACCACCCATGCCGCCTGCCCCGGATGCTATTTGGGCACCATTTCGTGCCACAATATCAAGAGAAATCGGATTTGTCGGATTACATATAACATGAATAACATCTCCGCCATTTCCTCCGCGAGTAGGCATTATAGTATCAGTATGTCCATCTGAGTCTGGTTGAGAAAAAGTAGTCCCTACCCCCGTAGAAAGATCTATTTGATTATATGTAATATTAACTGTTCCTGGGCTATGTCCCGACGACCCCGGAATACTAACGTCAGATCCTGTCAAATCAAGTGCGGTTCTCCAATTGCGTGCAAGGATATTATTTTTTGTAGACGGTTCAACAAGAGTCGAACTGTGCCCGCCTGGATTTGCCTCTATAATTTGCCCTGTATTATTATAATCCTTTCCATACGGTTTACCTTGATGCGTTAGTGGAACTTCTGAGGTTGGTATTAATGAATTATCGCCAATACCAAATCCCCAACCCCGACCATTGTTACCAACGCCGACATATTTAAATCGCTCATATTGTGCAGGGTAATTGCCGCCGGACCATTGTGAAGAATATTTTCCCCCGTGAGCAAAGTTTCGCTGAGATGATGTCATAAATAAAGAATCCAAATACGATCCGGCGCCGCCGTGACCACCCCCGCCGCCATGTCTTAATGTATTTTGTGTAGTGTAAATAATTGGATTTCCCTCGGCATCATATTGTTGAACGAGTTGATTTTTTACACCGACGACAATCCCGAGCAAGGGGCCTAGTCCATCTTGATTTTTACTCCCCCATCCCCCTGCACCACCCCCGCCGACCATAACGCCACCCACTCGCATTTCTACACTAACATAGGAATTTTCTCCAGACCTATTCCATTTACTATCGGAAAAATCAAGAGTGATAACAGGATCTGGAATTCCTGTGGCATAATTAAATCGAGTTGATCCATAAAATTCTCCTTCAGGAAAATCTAACACTATTTTAACATTTCCATAAATTTTTCCATTAGAATCGCGCCGATTCCAAAACGGATCTGTCGTTGCATCTCCCAGCGTTCCTATAAAATCATCAGGAAATACTAAATTTGTCCATTGTAGCCCGCCAGAAAAACGATTATGCCCATAATCTATTCCCGTTTTTGAAAAAGTCCCCCCATGCTTCTGTTCCTGATAAATATCTCCTAACGGCCCAGATACACCACGCGATATTGGTAACGTCGTTGGCCCATACGAAGGAATTGTTTTGGATGCAGCAACAAAATTAAGGGTAGTTATTCCTGTATAATTTCCACTACCACTACTCGATGCCGCTGCCTTATTTGCTTGAGTTTGACTTGACGCTGGTGATGTTGCCTGAGCAGAAGTTTTATGTCCATATATAACATAAGAACAATAATAAGTATTCCAACAATCCTCGGTTTTTAATGAAGTTTTAGATCCTGCGCCACCTAACCCCATACTTCCCTGCCAGTCAGTAAGTGCCTCAAAATTTAAACCGGGAGAATGCACAATATTACCAGAACTAGATCCAAACCTTGCAACATCTGTATTATGCCCCCCCAACCATGCATTAAGTCCTGTCTGTGGGCGCGTAGGATTTGACAGGGGGCCATATGTATTTCTTGGGCCTGGAGAAATACCATCCTTGGTATGATAATCATAAAGCCCCAGGCGACCATGCGACCGTGGATTTATGTATGTCGGATCATACGGAGGAGGAAAATGAGAGTTAAAGGTAAGGGTTGCGTTTGAAAATGGATTAACAAAAAAGTCTGATGGATGCCCATACCAACCGTCTGGATTTTTTGCTCGAATAAAAGGAGCATGAGAATCATAATTTAATGAATCATAGTTCCATAGAGAACTCCATGCCGATTTAAGTATCGGCGTCTGTCCCCAATTCCATGAATGCATCCCCTCAAGCCCTTTTAGAATATCCGTGGCAGTCGCAATTTCTGTAACAAATTCCTCATAAGTCAAAAACGGATAAAAGTTTTCTTTGTGACCAAAATGCCCTGGCCAACACTCATCCACATAATATCCATTTTCCCAAATGTTCATGTTGATCAATCGCTGGGGACTGGCAATTTGCATCTCATGAAACTGTACACTATCGGCACCTGTTGCGGTTGTTGGCCAATCTAAAATATTTGGCCAAGGACCGACAACACGGATATACCCGTGGGCATTTGTGTCTGGTGCAATAGTACGCGGGGGGTTGCGTTGGGAATTTTGAAGCAGATTATCATTCGAACCCACAGCCGCTACTATCTCCTGCGCCTGGCCCTCGGTAAGAGTCGATGCGACGGGGGGCTGGGCGAAGGGCTGCCCGTCCGTAACAAAAGCAAATATTTGCGCGCCCGTGGCGGTGTCGCCTTGTCCGTATTGGGGATTCCGAGGGAAATACCATTGTTTGTCATTATATTCCATATAGGCTTCGGGAGATTGTTCAATGAAATTAGTAATAGAATGCGTTTTGTGATAAGATTCTACATTTCCCCAAGGAAATTGTGTGGTAAACCCAATCGAGTCGCCCCAGACCCCCGATTCATCATTTATCCAACGATATATATCGGTTTTATTTGCAGTAACATTTGAATCTGCGGTTCCAACATCTTGTGGAAATGCATAATATGTACCCCTGCCGTAATCAGTTCCATCTGCCCGAAAAACCATAGTGCGATAAAATCCAGTCTCGACTCCTGCTGTATCGGCACGACATTTTCCATATAATGCCGTCAGAGAATCCTCGTCCAGGCCCGACACACCTGCTGCCGCAGAAGCACTATCTGAAACTATATCATTTGGAAAATAGGGAGATGTTGGATAGGCAAAATGAGCAAGATCATCTATTGCATTTGTCCAAAGAGCATTAAGTTCTGGAAATCGAATGGGCCTTTCTTGCCCAGGATGTTTTAATGTTTCAAATTCATTTCTTGCCTGCTTATAATTATGTAATGCTTCATTGATTAATCTAATATTTTCTCTCGTTGGCGTCCTTAATCCAGAATGTGTAGGAGTCATGTGTGCATCAATATGTATATTTGTTGAATTTGCAAAATAAATAAGACCCGAGGCTCCCTTTATTCTTCCATATGCAGTATCCGCCTGAAGTAAAATTTTTCTATATCTTTGTTCTGGTGTCACTAAAGTATTATGACTGCCATCTGATTCATAAAGCGGCTTTGTGTCTAAATTATTTTCACTAACATGCACAGCAAACTGCGCTTCGTCTTCAGTCTCTGTCTGAATAGATTTTCCGCCCCATTTAAATCTCACCCAAGGGCTATCCATATGAATTAAATTCTGAGTCTCATGGGAAGTAATGTCGTTCCAATTGCCCCCTACTCCTCCAAACCCATCTCCGCTGGTTGTTACTTTAGAGTAATAAGGATGAAAATGCCCAGAAGAATTTCCTACAGCAAATCTAAGTGCAATTTCTGGAATAACTCCATCAGGAAACGCTCCCGGAGGAATTCCAATATCCACACTTCCCGTGTCGAGATAGACTCCGCCAGATGCACCAAGGGCACCATCGGCATCTAGGTCTGGGAGAACTTTCCACCCCAGCCCCGCAGACCCAGTATGTGATTCCAGTTTTGCTCCATGTACAACAGGAACCCTTTCACACTCGATAGTAAATGTGCCACTCTGAGCCACATACAAAGAATCTATAACACTTGTGGATGAATCGAATGCCAAATTTCCGCCTTGAGCATTTTCTGCATCATTTACATCTATACCGGGGTTCGACACAAAAAGCCCGGCTCCTAGTGCATTATTTGCATGTTGTCCAAGTACCACTCTGTCCATTGCGTTATCCGTTTCCCTTTTCTGAATATAATGTCCAAGAAATATTAAACTCGTTGTTTGGCGAACCATTAACAAACACAACAATTTGAGATGGAGGATTGGTTGCTATGTTTGACCAAAGATACCCGGTCAATGTATATCCTGGAATCATGTCTAATTCATATGATTTCTTAATATCCATAAGTCCTAAATTCAACCAGGGACAATTTGTTGTCACAAGAGAGTCTTCTGCTGTAAATACTGGACTAACATTTGAAGTCGAAGGATCAAGCAATGTACTCCATGTAAGTGTGTGTGAACTGCCATCATCAAAATGTGTAGGAATTCC
Organism: Flavobacteriales bacterium; assembly: GCA_012966015.1. Taxonomy (GTDB): domain Bacteria; phylum Bacteroidota; class Bacteroidia; order NORP154; family NORP154; genus NORP154. The sequence continues at coordinate 7,024 of DTRI01000195.1, forward strand.
TGTATGAATAATCACAATCCCCGCAAACTGCTGATTCGGGTCCGTCGAGTTAGGCACTAACACCGTTCCGGTTGCCTTTACCTGAATTAACCCCTCGGCTGTAGAATCAAATATTAAATCACCATCCACGGAAGTCAATACGTCTTTCCCTGGAGGAGAAATAAAACATCCATAATCGGCTCCGCGCTTTCCTAAAACAATTCTAGTATCATTTGCCATAATCAACTATATCCAGCCGGGATTCTTAATACCCAATATCTATATGTTGGAATGACGCCGCCACTTGCTACTGCGGTTGTAGTTGCCCGCGCCCTATTGCCTATGGCTATGTTATAATTTTTTATGTTGGCAGATCCTCGAATATAAGCCGTTTGATTATAAATATTAGAAGAGGGGGCTGCGCTAGGATCTACATGACGATTATTAAAATGCTCCGAATTCTCTGGAACAATTCCTTGGGGGTGGTATATTCCATCACATGACCATTTCTCGTATCCATATGTATACTTCCATGTCCAATCAATAGAATGCTCTCCACCAGTAGATGAATGAGTTTTATATACAGGACTGGTAGTAGTAGGATTCGGGTGCGAAGGCCTTGCCGAATATAATTGTTTCATATATCTATATGGATAAAACCCTCCAGTATCACCACTCCATGCATTTGATCCATGTCGATCATCTACAAAAGTATTTCCAGTTTCTGTCAACCCAGAAAAAGAAGGGTGCTGTTCAGGGTTAAGACCCTCTGCCTGAGTGGCATAAAAATCAGCAGTAGCCATCATCATGGGATCGCCGCTATGGTCTGGTATTGACGTATCAATACCAGTATCTGTGAACATATGCTGCAATGCCCCACCAATAGGGGGACTAAAAGCCGATTGCAGCCCCCCCGACGTTGTATAGTTTTTTCCAAAAAAAGGATTCCCTGTTTCTGGAGCATAGACAGGAACATTTCTTGTGTTTGTCATGGTTGCAATATCGACCGGCGCGGCTGCTCGCTCTGCTGTCCATTGTTCCCCCATATTCATTACGCCATTGAGATCCTTTGGATACTCTGCACCATCTGTAGGCAGGCTCCCGGTTGGACGAGCCAAATCCCCATTAAAAACCACAGGAGATACAGAGAGCAATGGCCTCCATTGAAATTGATCATAATTATCCCATACTTCCGTTTCACCGTTTTTATAATTACTCCATATTGTATTAAAAGTAAACTGTCGATTGTCTCCCGGGACTCCATTAATATCTAATGAAGTATAATACCCGGCTGGAGAATCCCATTGTGGGCCTGGAGCCCAAATTGAAAAGGCATCCCATACAGTCGGATCAACTCCATTTATTCTAGTAAAATTTTGAACCTTTTTATCCAGCCATGCCGAGTTTGCATGGGCAACCGTGTCCCAAGCTAATTCTTGACCCTCTTGCCATGGGCCCAGGTGAAGGGAGGTGCCGCTGCCCGGAGATTGCTGCTCGGTGGGCGAATATGTCCTAAAATATAAGGCACCGGGATGAAACATCCCCCAACTACCATTATGAGTTCTAAAGCCCATGTTAGTATATGCGGCATACCCCTGATTATTTGCACCATCCTCTGGAAGAGCAGGGGCTAAATTTAAAACAGGTTCCATTCCATCTGCTGCAATTGCATTTCTACAAGTTATTTGAAAATAACTTTTTGCGGCTCGGACATATGCAAACGTTCTAAATTCCGAAAAATTCTTTGCCGGAAGAAATGGCACATTTTGTCGTGTTGAAGGGGAGGGAATATTTCCCCCGAAAGGTAACGGACTTACATCGGCAAGTGTCGCAAAATCAGTAGAGGTATAATCGGTATAATTATGATTGGCACCATCATGATCAGCCAATGAATGTGTTGTTCCTTCAATGGCATCCCAATGTTGATGTTCATAGTCTAAAGTATTAATCAATCCATCGCCTGCACTACTAGACCATTCCGGTGCCGTACTAACAGTTCCATCTGAATTTACCTTCGGTCGTACTCTAGGCCATCTTTGAGAATCATTTCGAGTAAGTCCTACAGAAAACTCATGTTGTCCATTTGGGTATGTGTTGGCCGAGCCACCTGTTGCATCATATCTCTGAAATAATACAACGGGAATATATGGCAACGGAGGAACTATATCCACATGCCCCTTCGTTGTTGAATCATCGCTCCAATTGACTGGCTGATAATCTGAACTCAGCCCGTCTATTGTATGTCGGTTAATTCCAATCCCGACCGTCCCCGTTTGATGAATTAATCCCGTAGCGGACCATTTAGAATTAAACAACATTCCAGCCCCCACAGAGCCCCCTGGCCCTGCGTTTTTTGGAACTCCCTTTTTCTTAACTCGAAGATATTCAATTTCAAACAATGGAGGAGGGTTCGATTGCATTCCCCCGGAATCATCTGGCGGATTTAAAATATCAGGTTCCCAATTCCTAATTAAATCAAACCTCATAGCTACAATTCTATAGTCAGAATTTGTGGGGCGAGTTCCATCATTTTGATCTGGAGTATTATATGGAACATTATTACTGGTCCCTAAAATTAAATTATTGTATGCTGCTGCCGCAATAGTCCAATCCTCCATAATGCCATAAGGATCAGTCCATACTCTGTTGGCAGACATATCCCATTCTATCTCATGCCATTCTCCATCTGAGTTTTGGGTAGGACTTCCTGGAATTTTATCCCCTCCAAGAAGAGTCTTATAGTCCCCCAGGTCTAAATATTTATAATTAGGCCCGCCTGTGACTTCAGTAACTGTGCCGCCCTCTGCAAATCGAACTCCTGAAACACATCGAGCGTCTGCATGAACATCCGTCGGATGCTCAAACCGATGGTAACGAGCATAAAGAGGGTCTACGCTTTGAAGATTGATATTTAGATCATTATGCAGGGTCTTTGAAGAAGTAGTTCCTGCCCTGGCTTGATTGAAATAGGGGTGCGAGTACGGGGCATGGGAGCCGTCAGTTGGAAAGACGACAGAATATCCCTTTCTCGCTGCCTCCCCACCCCCACTCCAAGGAGGGCCTGGAATGTTTGATGCTGGCGCTCCACCGACCGGAGATTGTCGCCAATATAATCTAAAATCGGCAGTCGAGGATGTTGGAGCGTCGGAACGATTTAGCCAAAATGGATGCATTCTAATTCGCATTTCAATAACTTGATGCGTAGTTCCATTAAAGCTGCGACTATCTGGAATCCACTTATGAGTTGTTGTGTCCGAAAACATAAATTCCGTCCAGATTGTCTGGCTTTTACCTGTGGGCAACCAAAACAAGGTATTGTTGGCAGATCGTCGAATTCTGGGTACTGTGCGAGATTGCGCTCGATGACAGTTAAAGGTAAGGGATTCATACCAACCATTTTGGGTCGCTGCGTCTGGCGGGATGACATCATGAATCGAGACATCCTGTGCGGCTGGGATACCAGCGGAGGCTGTATATGCCACAAATGGCGCGTATGAAGTTTCTAGAGAATCATCAAATTCTGTCTGATACCCATACCAATCAGTAAGAGTCTCAAGAGATGGATCACTAACGAGCGCAGACACATCTGCCCCGGGCCGAGAAATCCACATCCCATATTCACTAGGCTCGTTTGATGATTTTCTTCCGAGAATTATTCTATCAGTCATATTATTATATATACCTCACCTTTGTTGGGTGTATTAATCTCTAATAACAATTCTGGCATTAACTCCATCTATAAAGACCTTTCCGCCAGAATCAATTGCGCCCGGAACCAAAGAGACTGGTTCAATACTAACATCAGAATGCACATATACTGCGGCAGACGGAAAAGACTGCCCCGCGCCGGGCAATCCCGATCCAGGGGGAACTGTATATCCCGGCGCATCACCCCCAGTAATTAATGCAATTGCAACTCCTGTATTTTGCAAAGAACTACTTGCCGTCTGATAGGCTCCAGAAGAAGTCGCTACTGCGCCTGATGCAGACAATACCATTGAAGAGGAGGTGTTCCGACTGTCTAGTGCTTGTCCCGCCGATATACCCGATGCCTGTGCAGATGTATCCGATGCCTGCCCGAAAACAAGTGACTCTCCCGCCGAGAACGCCGATGCCTGTGCTTGAGTAAGTGACTGTCCCGCAGATGTACCCGATGCCTGTGCTTGAGTAAGTGACTGTCCCGCAGATGTACCCGATGCCTGTGCAGATCCATCC
>DTRI01000196.1 GCA_012966015.1 Flavobacteriales bacterium
TAAATACATGTATAAAAGTCTAGGCTTATGTACAACACGATCTAGCTATAGCTGGATTCTTACTGCGACTTAAGTCTGTAGGTAAACGCTGATCCAGCATCATCTCCAATGCCTGATCAATTCGTTCTTCCAAGTTCTACTGCTGTTGTTGTACAGCCTGATATTTCGTTCTGACTCGGCCTATTCTTTTCCTATCTCTTCCAACGAGGTTTTGCCATAGTTCCTATAGTTACCACAAAATGCCGATGAACGACGACGACTACATGCATAATAAGTTTCGTTTCTGGGTATGCAACTATTGCCGGTATTTTCGTTGAACCGGCCAACGCATAGGAACATTGTTAACACGCTTTGCTACCACATAAATGATTGACTCTGTTGGTAACTTAAATCGGTCAAAGGGACTAATTTTAAACGTTTTTAGTTCCTCTCGTACTTTTCCTGATTGTTTACAGACACTTAATGAAAATAATATACCTGACATGTAAATTATTTCAAATCCGTTATCTCCTAAAAAATCTGGATACACCCCTGGGCAAAAATTCCAAAAGCCATGATTACATTTATTAATTGGGGCAGCATGTACTAAATACCCTCCAATCGCGAGAGCTTGGCAGGAATTCATAAACGCTTGGGCGACATTAAAACAGTGTTCACAAGTTCCGGTATCAATGACCAAATCAAACCGTAATCTCAGGTTATCGGGTAATGGCATATTTAGATCAACAATGCGTTCATTGCCTCTGGCGGAAACGATATCGATCACTTCAAGATCAATATCTAAAGCTCTAAATAATGCCTCAGTGTCGTACAATGGCTCCTGACAACCTTTTAGGCCATGCCATGCCCAGATCTCGTCTGCATCTTGACGAATCGACAGTTGACTGACAATGCCTTCAGAGAATAGATTGATCAATGCCTGTCTATTAACCAATAAATCAGGATAAGCAAGACATAATGCTTTTAAGTGGCTTTTTTGATTTTTTTTAGCTATGTCGATCACTTTTTTCAACATGGATAAATAACTTGCTTCAATAGCCATGATCTTAATTGTTTCCACCTAGTCAGATTGAATAAGGTTTAGTAGACGTATCGCATAGTCATTAGCAGCAGCGGACTCACTAGAGTAGTATTGCTGTTCGCGTTTTCCGATTTCCAAACGAAAAACTGGATCATCGATCAAGCGTTGCACCAAGTTGATGTAGTGGTCCAAATTTGCTGCAGTAAAGATCGACAATGATTCACCAGTCTGTTCATCGATCACCACTTGGTTAAAGTCTGGACCAAGACTGCCTCTCAGTTGATATCCAAAAACAGTATCAGTTGCCTGAAAAGAAACCAAAGGTGTGCCATGTCCCATTGCTTGAAATCCTGTCACTGCACAACCAAATGGAAATGATTCTAAAAAAATATCCAGCACTTGCGCATATAAATTGGTATCAACCCAACCGACAAAATGGCAACGCTCCCAGACACTATAGGCAGTAAAGGTCTCGATCATTTTCGGAAGGATTTTGCGCCCGGTAAAAATAAAATGGCATTGTGGATTTTTAGCCAAAATCGTTCCGACAGCAACTAAATAATCATTGGAGTTATATTTCTCTTCTCTGGCAAGAATACCTAATAAGACAGCATCTTTAGGAAACTGTGATCTTATCTTTTTAATATTCTCAGGTTTATTTTCTGTTAGGGAAACAGTTAATGGAAACGGAACAACCTTCCAAAGATGGCCATGATATATCCTAGTCTTTTCACTTGCATGACCACCACAAATATGATGTTGAACCTCGGGGATAGTCACTGGATGAAATTTTAACGACCAAAAAATCTGCCGTGGAGCCAGTGGGAGCGCCAATGCGTAACTGGAATAAACAGGAATTGAGACCCAAACGACTGTATGAATATCGAATTTTTGTAGATCAGCACGCAACGCTTGGATTGCTTCCATCAGCGACATCGGATCATTGAGCGTTGGTTCACCGTAGTGAATAAGTGAAATACCGCGCGATGATAAATTCTCAACAAAATTTGGGTGAACCTCATGTAAGACTGCAACAAATATCTCAACCTCAGTATGATTATTTTTCCTCCATTCATCGATCACACTCAGCATAACACGCGTATGCCCCAGCAACATACCACTCAGTAATACAAAACAAACTCTTGACGATACTCCTGGCTTTAGTGGCGGCAAGCTCATGGAACGCGCTTTACCTTGAAATTCCCGCGTCCAACACTGGAAGCATTGATAATAATGTTGTTCATCCTCTTTTGTCTTAACAAAAGAAGAATAAATAAGTGCTTCAATCTTCAATGCCGTATTAATCTTACTCGAGTTAAGCAGCAACAGCATACACTTGACAGCCAAGTCGAAACACTTATCAGCTTCTTCCTTAAATCCTTGGTTGGTTAAATCTCGGCCTATGTTACAAATATTTACTATATTTGATTCTCCCGATGAAAAAAGAGCATCATAAGACTGCTTCAGTTCAGCAATTTTTGTAAGTGTTGTCATATTGATTGCTTGAGTCTACAGTTACTCCTCATCCATAGCGTGCATAGGACCAAAATTGGACCGACTACCTACCCCAAAACCACCAGAAAAGCTGAGCTGATAACGGCCTCGCTGGAAGAAATTGCTGGCTGTTGCCGGTACCGCAAATTTACCATCGACCAAATCGAAGCGTACAAATATGGGTTTATGATACCATAGCTTTGCGCCATTCGAAGTAAAGCTACGTTCACTATCAGTTAGCTGATGGCGCACTTCGTCAGGCTCGATATGCCGCTTGCGTTGCTCATTGTAATGGCCACGATCCAGATCATTGATGTAAATACTAAATGATTCGGTGTCGCCGCGCTGTTCGAAGTGTCTAAAGATAAAATTTGCTATTTTCCTATTAATACCTCGATGTTCGACAACACGCCCTTGTTCATCGAGAATATTGACTAGGTTGTGTGTTGCGCGGTGCCTGCCCGTTTTACTCTGCAAAACAAACTCTTTGTTGTCAGTTCGTCTATCCCTAACAAAATATAATAGACCTCTTGCAAAAAGAGAGAAATGTTAGGAGAGTTGCTTGAAAGCCAAACCAACATCCAAGGGGTCATAGTAGATGTCACCGAGCAACCGATTGAACGACCTAA
>DTRI01000197.1 GCA_012966015.1 Flavobacteriales bacterium
AACGAACATTCTCAAGGTCAAAATTGTTTCCATTATTATCAAAGACCCCGGCGGCGCGAGACTCTGCACCCAACGTCACAGCGGTAGTGGTTGGGTGTTTCTGATCTGAACTGGCGCCTTCTGCGGCCGCCCCTTCATTGGCGAAGAGCGCAAATGCCGTAATAAAGAATAACGCGAATAAAATATTTCTAGTATATTTTCGACTAATCATAAGAATTAATCTCCTTTTTATTTAAATGCCAAAAAAACGCACAAAGCTAGAGTACAGCCTGTGCGCTCTTTTTGATATTTGATTTATTTAGACAGGTGGCACTTTATAATTCAAAATTATTTACACTAATAGCCACCATTCAGGATCTAATGTCATAATTTCTTGTCGTACTCCCATTCTAGGATCAGGATCCCCTAAAATTAATCCTTTATAATCTGCCTCTAATATTGGCGCGCCAGCAACACTTTCAGGTTGTAGGAGTACTACTTCACCAGAAGGAGCTACGGTTTTTATTGCAATTGATTGACCACCTAAAGATGGACATCCATCTGCGTGATGTGTAAGTCCACTATCAGGCTTGTACTCTTTATGCCCTTGATTATTAAATTCTATAATATCGGCTCCACTAATAATACCATGAGCCGTATCAATTGTTGTAGTGCCTTTATGGTCTTGAAAAACAGTAGATTCTACATACTTACCATAGGTATTTGCTCCAGTTGAAATTTCACTATCCCATTCATTTGTGTTATAATCATAATTGTGGCTCGGATTATGTGATCCTTGACCTGGTTTTCCTATCGATCCCCCATATCCTGCTTGGTTATCTGCAACATCCCATCCAACATCTGATCCTCCTGCTGTCATTGCTGTATCTTGTGTGATTCTAAGGCCAAGTGCTTTCAAGCCTTCTAAATTGCCCGAACCTCCTCCTTCTAAATAAATCACATCATTTCTATAGCCGGGAGCAATTCCAATACCAGTATTTGCTAATTCTTGCCTAGCCGCAGATTCTGACATAGTATTATCATCCAAAGGATTTATATTGATGTGAGGATGATTATATCCTGCGCCTGCTCCACCTCCACCTCCAGAAGAAATTAAAGACCATGTGCCTCCAGTTATTGCTGTAGAATTATTATCATCCCGCACTATGTATATCATATGGTTTACAGAAATTGCAGGGCCGCCATCGTTTCCTGATAAACCAGGATCGTGCCAGGCAGAAGTACCACTGGTTCGCCTGGCCGAGCGGCGCCATCCACCCCAAAATAAACCTTCAAAGGGAGGTGCAGTTGGTCCCCACCATACATTGTGCATGGGCGTAAAAACATTATTTTCTCCAAATGAATCGACCGACCACCCGGCCCAAATGCCAAGTTTATTTCCCACGTTGGTCGCAGCAGTATACATTCCGGCATAAGGCACGGCACCTAAGTTATTTTGAAGTATAAACGGAGATAAATCGATTTGATCGCCGATCCCGAGCGAATTATTAGAAGTAGCTGTCAAAAGGCCCCATGAGTCGCCCCCTCCCCAGGAGGAAGTATCGAGTGTGGAAGGAGCATTAGGCAAATATGCCATTAGATTTCCTTGTTGATCAATTATTTGTTGAACAGGTTGAAGGTCGGAGCCCGCACCAGGTCCATTCCAACTATCAATTGTATTGTCGCCCGGGCCACCACTTGCATGATGTGACTTCCCACCTACAGTACCAAGAACAACAGACCGTTCTATAGGAGAACATCGCCCATATAGCGGAGGTATTGTGGTATCAAATTGATGATACCGGCCATCCATTACGCGGCCTCCCTGAGGATCAAAATCGTCTGGCCATAGTGCATTGAATTGGTGTGTTGCCCAGGCTCTAGGCCCATTATGATTAATTCCCCAATCTGTATCTCCAGGAGTTGCGTTGATTGATCCGCCTTCTGACCACCACATCGTCGCCTTGAGGTGCCCAGCACCACCACTCATGAGGGGGGTCCCAACTTCTGATAGTTGCATACCAACCATAGAATGTTCGCCCCTAACATTTAACCCTGCCCACAAATCTTGATTACCAGAATATGTTTGAAAATTCAGCAATTCACCACCGGTGCCGAGCAGCGTGGACGAAGTACCCCCGGATAAGGCTATCTGGTCCCGTGCGATGGCCTCCCCAAAACTTTGACTAGTATCAGCAGTAAGAGTTAATCTTGGCCAAGTGGGTCTAGCTTCTTGTCTGGCATCAGCCAAGGTATTATATAACCCCCATCCATTCGGAGAAGTATCTTGCTGTAAAGTATAACTTGGAGCACTAGGTGCCTGAAATTCTGCACCATGTCCATATCCTGTACCCCACCAATACTGATAAATTGCAAGTTGATGGTATGATTTTCTACCACTACCAAAAGACATACCAGGAGGAGGTGAATCGTAAAATGATACATAATCTGGTCGTGTAGTTCCACCATAACAATGTCTAACTGCGGCGCCCAATCTCCAACATGAATCAAGGGATCCCGGGCGAGGCGCCGAGTTGAGGGAGGCTTTTCCTCTGTCCGGACTTAAATCCAAGTCTCTATCTGCTGGGGCCCCATGTTGTAATGCCCATTCATCTCGTATAGATTGTGAGGCAGTATTTTGGGACACACCCCAAATATCACCATTACCTAAATCAATTTTATCAGTAGCATCATAAACTCCAAATTCTCTATTGGCCAATCTCCAATTTTGACGAGCAACTTCCTTTACATGGCCTGTTACATTGGCCAGAGTGCCTGGGGCAGGATTTCTTCTAGCTAGAAAGTGTGCAAATCCTGGATCAGAATAACCATCGAGAATAGCAAGAAACGTCCCAATATCTTCTAGTTGTGGTATAAAACTAGTATTTCCTGCATTTTTTCCAAAAATTGGAGCAAAGCTAACATTATTATTAGAAGAAACAATATTATCTAGGTGGTCAGTCATAATAATAACATCATTAGCTGAATATTGAAGTCCCCGAGAATCCTCATTTATGGTGGTCCCCACACCTCCTGGTGTCAGATTTACCCGCAGATCAGCTTGAGTAAAATCACCATTTTCTAAATACAGAGTCTTATTAAAGCCCCATCCACCATCCATATCAAATGGAGTAGAATTTGCCCAAGGGAAATGATAAGAATGACGACCAAAAATTCCAAATGGATTTGTAGGTGGCGATCCTGTACTATGCGCTAGAGCGTTTGTGTTGTTTCCATAGGCAGAGGATTCCCCATACATAAAATCAATCCATGTGGCCGCTAATGTTCCAGAACTTAATACTTTTCCATTGAGGGGGCCTTGGATCCCCTCCTCGGCCGGGGTTGAATTGCCCCACACAAAACCACTAAAAAGAGGATTACCGTCACCAAACAACCCTACGGTATTAGAAGATATGCCCTCACCTGTACTAGTAAATGAGTTCAAAAAGCTACGGGAGAGAATGTTGGAGAATCCGGAGACTTCCGGATCTTGATAAGTTGAGGTTGACGCCAAACCGCCCATTCCTGAATGCCATCCCAGTCCTCCCCCTCCTCCAGGAAAATCTCCATGTTTAGAGCTTATTTTTTTCGGCGCAAATTGAGTAGACAATCTATTCGGATCGCCAGGAAAAGATTGAGTTTGAAGCTCCCCATCGAACCATGTCACAACCCCAAGGACATCACCAGTACCATGTTGCATTTCGTTAAAAGGATGTTCCGCAATCGGTGTTGTCTCAAGAGTTATTTCTTCATCAGTAGGTAAAGCCGGATCAACAACCGTAGGGGTGCCTCCTCGAAGGATATAACCAAAAGGAGATGAAGTGACGGCGCTTTCGTCTATGCTGGTTGTTCCACCTCGCCCTCCGGTTCCACCATGACCCATAATTATACCATTTACTCTAACCACACCTGTAGAATTAGGATGTAAAAATTCCCCACATATTGCAGGATTGGGAATCAATTCTTCTATAGGATCACCATTTCTTTTTCTAGTGCTACATGATGTCAGGCTCCGACGTTCGTCGCCGGGGATGCCGGAAAATCCCAGCCCGCGACTAAAACTGTTGTGCCTGAGATCATATTGGCGGCCACGATGCTGGATCTGGGAGTTTGTGTTCTCGTTGCCTTGTTCGATAGTCCAAAGGTATTGATCATGAAAAGTATCGTTTTCTGGAGACATAAATGGGCCAGGATGCCTATATTTAGTCCAGCCATAAGAATATTCAGGCGCTTGGTCAATTATTTTATCAGGAATTACCCCAAGCAGATTGTGTGGTGAACCAATAATAGCATATTCGGGTTGATAATTTCCGGTGGCAGTAGTATAGGCAGTATTTGAAAATATGCCGAAGACGCCATCAGCCCCACCATAAGTGTAATTTCTCCAGACAGATGCCGTGCCGGAGGTGTGTAGTTGCCATTGATTCTGATAATATTGTCTTGGTCCTATAATACCTGTCCCCCCTCTAAATTGGTAATTTGGTCCATAGGTCGTTCGTAATGCATCTTGGAAGATCGCCTCTCCAGGATAATCAGGATGATCATCAGAACCTACCCAGGCGCTCCCGGCGGCACCCGTCCATAATGTATCTAGATCTCCTTCATAAATATTTGAGTGTGGTCCACTACTAGCAACACAAGCCTCTTTAGCAATATTAATTTCATATGTCCAAGGAAGATCCTTTACTTCCCAATATTCGAGAGGAGGGCCCGAATATTGAGGAGTTTTAGTATATTTTGATATTTCCCAAGCAATATCGATTCCTGGCCTTCCATATTTAGAGTGGGCGTATCGAGTTGTATATTTATTCCAAGATTCCCAGGCCTCATTGCCAAAAAACGCAGATATAGGAGATCTGTCCTCTTTGGTGACATTCCATGTAGGATACCTCCAACCATCAAAATCGGGATCGCTTTTGAGCGACGGCTCCATAAATCGGGGAATAAGTTCAGCAGATCTAAATCTAAATTCATTAGGAGCATCTGAATGTGTAACATTCTTTTGATAAGGATATTGAGTGGCCCACCACCGAGAGGCACCGAGCCCCATGGAGGCCGGCATCCCAAGATAATTGTCCACTAAACCTTGAAATTGTTTATCATTAGAAGCATCTATATTAAGAACCAAATGTCGTGTTCCTGGTTCTACGAATACTCCTGCACGGCTACTAAAGCCAGAAAGATTTGTTAATTTAAGAGGAGGAGGAACCATAAAAAAATCCTTTACTTAATGTTTTATATATTTATACCTTTTTATACACCCAAATTGGTTCATATTTCAACCAAAGCCCATTTATTTTACAAAAATTCTTGGCTTTAGGTAATCCAGTTTCTGTATCAATACGATTTCCACCAGGCATTTGTGCAAGTGTCATTTTTAGTTTTATCACAAATTTCATTCCAAGCGAGTCTAAAATTTCACAACTGTCTTCTTCTAATGGCAGCATTTTATTACCAAATTTTGCAGAAGCAATGTTCCATAACAAATAGCGATCATTTTTTAACCATTTAACGCAAGTTTCTAAGGTAGGACGAAGAAATCCATCTCTCCAAGAATCATAGTCACTAAATTTTTTATATGATTGTTCGGGATCATCAGAATATGCTTCTTTTGCAAAATATGGAGGAGAAGTGAACACCAGATCTACTTTTCCTCTATATTTCTGAAATTCAGAATTATCTTTAATGACTTCTGATCCATCTTGAAATATTTCAAAAGTATTTGTGTGTGGAAATAATCCAGAACCCCTATAGGTTCTCTCGTTGTAAAAATTGGCTAAGTCTTCATATTTTGTATATAGTCGGTCAGACTTTGAGGAAATGATGTGATCGGTATTAGGATCGGTACCAATATAGTGTATATCACGATCATTGCGAACAGACATAGCGCCCAAAATGCGGCCGCCCCAACCAGCACTAGGATCATAAACAACGATTGGATTGTCTTTTGAAATGTGTTCAGTATATTTTTCATAGAGATACTTTGCTGTTAGGGGAGGAAAATTTACTGCATATTGACACCATGAAATACGAAATGCTTTCAACCCAACAGGAAATAATTTCTGACCATACTTGAAGTAACGAATTTGATAATTGTCTGTCTTTATATAGTCTACATTTGTCTTACATTTGTCGGGTATGGCCAATTGGTCAACTTGTTTTCTGGTCAGAGTCAACCAATGCTGGTCCTTTAATTCTTCATTGTATCCCGTATATTCTGCATCTTCTTTCTTGGGCACAATCCAATAGTCGCTGCGACCATATTGTCGTTCGTTTTCTTCAAACTGTTTAATCCATTCTGCACCAGTTTCACAATGAAACAAAAACCCCTCTTTGTCCTTTGCTCGTACTGGCAACGAATAATGATAGAAACTGTCCCTCTTGAAATGCCTGCGAGAATATGTGGTCACTTTTTTCAACAACTCTTCTTTAACAAAATGATCATAAATCGACAGCCCATCAGTAGAATTCTTGTAGTTAATTTTAGTTGCCATCATAGAAGGAAACCATTGATTAGCTGCATTTCCAATAACAGAAGTATTACGAATACAATCTTTTTCTCCCGTCAATTCATCGACCCTTTCAAATTCATGAACAGGAAAGGAATCTAGCTTATTGAACTGATCAATAATTGCATCTTCGTTATATCCTACTCGGGGAGGCATTCCTAATTTATCCCATGCATAGGCAATTGTTTTTCTCATGTCAACCACCCATTGAGAAAATTCATCATCAGACATCCATAAGACTTCTTCAAAATTCTTATTTATTTCATGATCAAGTATATAACTATTTCGTTCATAAAAATGTTTCATATTCCAGATCCATATTCATGCAAACCACACTCCTTAGATTCATTATTTTCCCACCACCAACGACCATTTCTTCCAGTGCCTGGACGACTACAAGGATCACATCCTACCGATTCATAACCAAGTTGATGTAAACTGTTAATAGGCACATCATGTAACTTCACATATTCCATCACATCTTCTCGCAACCAATCATATATAGGATTAATTTTAGCACACTCTATATATTTATTAAGTTCAACTAGTTTTATATCATTCCTTTCTGGACTTTGTTCTTTTCTCAATCCAGTAATAACAGCCTTTATTTTATTTTCTCTTAAATAATCATTAAAAGGAATTACCTTTCGTATGTTACAACATTCTTTTCTATTTTCTACCGACTCATAAAAAGAATTCATTCCTTTTTTAGCCACCATTTCTTTCAAAAGATCATATTTTGGATAAATTGTATCTAATTTAAAATTATATCTATTTCGAGCAATATCAATTAAACGATAAGTGGCTGATGGAAGTCTTCCTGTGTCTATTGTACATACTGTAAAATTTTTAGAAATTTGACTAATAGTGTCTATTAATATCATTCCTTCTGGGGCTCCAAAGGAACAAGATAGTACAACAGAATCATATTTGGACAAAACTTGCCTTAAAAATATTTGTTCTAACCAGGAAGTTCTTCCCATCTCATGCCCCTACATTCCAAAATAGCGCACCTGGAGCTGCGTGCTCCCTTATGAATTTCCATGCCTTGGCATCGTATGTAGGAGCAGACGGAAATGGAGGAGCATCTTCTGGTTTAACAGGGCGATCAAATTTCAATTCACTTCTATGATATATAGCTCGGCCGATCTCACGTTCCTTCATATTATGACCTACAGATACTACATGAATTTCTGCATCAGGCCAAGCCAATTGAAGAGAACGATTAAGTGTTCCGCTTGAACCAACACTCCAAACTTCTTTTGGGTTAAGATGTAAGGCTCGGGCAACTTTAATAAAAGAACCAATCACCGATGGGTGTTCTAATCCAAGGGGCAAAAGTGCGCGCTCTGTTGAATTTTCATTCACATAATCTTTGGCACGTTTCTGTGTCACATTTAACATTCCATTAGGAACCCAACGATAATCTGCTCCCAACGACAAGCCTTTAATCTGATAGCCATGAAGATTTTCTCGTTTGCGCTCTGCCATGAACAAGACAGCCTTTTTGTCGTATTTGCTGCACACTACAGGCAGACTAATTTGTGCATATCCTGTGGCAGGGCAACTACCAAAGACCCATTCTTTAGTCTCTTTGAATTCGGGCATATGTCCAATTAGATAATCTATACCTCGAACTTTAGTTCCGGCCCCCAACAGATCATCTCGAAGCACAATATAATCTTCATGCATTTTAAGAACTGGCTCGGGATTTGGGTCAATCCAATCCTTGACAATTTGAAGGTAGTATTCTGCACTATTACCTAGCATAACAACCCTCTTATGTTATCATTTGCGTCAACATCAACAACCAGATGTAGCCGGTCTGTTTTTCCAGTATTTATTGCTCGATGGGGTTTTCTAGTGTCGAGATACCAACATTCGCCCCGCTTCATATGAATCTCTTTTTTAGTGCCATCAACATTCCATGTGGTAAACATAACAGAATCATTTGTGATGATAGGAAAATGTAGTCGCATAACTTTTCCATTTTTTATGCCAGAATCAGGATCAACCTGATCGGTATGTCTTTCGAGTTCTCCTCCTCCAGGAGAAAGGCGCATAATTCTAATACGATGAAAATCACTAGGAATCAATTTTAATATAAGTTCTACTGAAGATAAATTTATCCGAAGTTTTGTGTCTTGCATCTCAAATATTTCATTGGCGTGTTCTTCTTTCCATTTCTTGTTCATTTCAACAGGTTTGGTAATAAACTCAGGATCAGGAGTATAACCTCTGAGCGAGAGCGCCGACCATGCACCATTTTTGTTATAGTTTGAATAATGATTAGTAAATTTTAAATCCAAATTTTGAATTTGCTCTAATAGAAGTCCAATCAAAGGAGACACATCTTCAAAAGAAAGTTTTTCTAGAGAAAGGTCTTCTTCTGATAATCTTCCAGGATGCATTCTTGGAACATCAAATAATGCATTGTCTGATAAAGATGCTCTAAAATAAATACCATATAATTCTGCAAAGGTTGTAATCTTTGTTCCCACCCAAGAAAAACCTGACTTTAGGGCCACTTCTTTTGACAGGTCATCTTCGGCCCAAACATAAAACCAACATGGCTTATCAGTTTCGTGTTCCTTTAAAGTCGTGACGGCTTTTGATTGACATCCTTTTTTCCATGTTAGATTTTTTATAGTACAATCACCCTTTTGTTTATTACCAATAACCACATCATGATACATATTGATAGGAGATGCAGATTTTGAAATTTTACTGGTGAATGCAACATCACCATCAAAATGTAACGATTTGTCATGCAATCCTTCTGCTACATTATTCTTTTTGAATGAATTAAAGGGAGACATAGCATATGCATTATACTCCGAATAGAAAGCCTCTATCCCTTTGAGATGGCTTAATTCATATCCCTTCATCCAAGCCTTCTGTTCTTCCATTATACTGCCACCCGACTAAAGCCCCGCACCTTTTCAAATTTAATTGATACATCAAATTTATCATGCAGCATATCTGTTTTATGGGAAATCACAAACACATTTTGGCCTACCCCCAACGAATATAAAATTTTCATAAATTCTTCGGTGCCATCCATATCCAATGAACTATCAAAAACTTCATCCAAAATCAAAAGATTAGTATTGATTGAATTTTTAAGTCTTGCCACAGACCTCCAAGTAAACAGAAGAGCAAGATCAATTCTTTTTTTCTCACCTTCACTAAAGTTATAATATGAGAATTGATCTCTGTGCCTACTTTTGATTGTTTCCTGAAAATTTTCATCTAATGTAAAATGAACGAAAAAATCCATATCAGCCAAATGTTGATTGATTAATTTGTTGATGATGGGAATATATTGTTTTATGATCAGCGTCTTTATTCCCGTATCTTTTAATAGGTCTCCTGCCGTCTGATAAAGAGACTTTTTGTTTGACAGGGCTTCTTGTGTTTTTTCTAACTCCCTTGTTTCAGCCGACAGTTCTTTTATATTTTCCCTTTCTTTATTAAGGTCACCCTTTGTTTCTTGTAAGGATTCATTTTCTTTTTGTACTTTTTTGATGTACTGTGTCAAGGCAGAAATCGAATTGTTTTCTGAATTAATGGAACTTTGCAGGTCATTAATTTGATTCTTCACGCCAGAAATTTCTGTTAGTCGTTCATTTGCTTTTTTAACCTTATCTTCAAGGTCAATTAATGCCTTTTCCAATTCGCTCAATTTAAGAGCTTTGGTTTTAATTGTTTTTGTTTTAAACAAAGCATCAATTTTTTGCTCACACGTTGGGCAATCATCATGGTCTTTATAAAATGCAATTTCTTTTGTTATTTTATTTTCATTTGTTTGTATCTTAAATAACAATCCTTCCATAGACCTTTTAGATTTTTGTAATTTGTCCTGGTCTGTAATTGTGGAATCCAAATTCTGTACTTGACCAAAAAGGTCTGTTATTTCATTTTTATGAACCTTTATAGTTTCGTTTGATTCCTTTACGTCTTGTTTATTTTTTTCTATTTTAGCCTGATGGTTTGTCTGCAATTTTTTAAGATGGTTGTTGTGTATTTCTATTTTCTCTTCGGCCAATTCTATGCTATGGGAATTGTCAGAAGTTTTAGACTTAACTTCACTAATACGTTCTTTCAAAATAGAATTCATACCAGAAAATATTCTGATATCCAATAGGTCTTCAATTACTTCTCGTCTATGGGCAGCCGTTAGTTGCATAAAAGGAAGAAATGTTGCACTTCCCAAAATAACAGCTTGGGTAAACGATTTATAATTGAGATGTAAAATTTGGTCTTCAAAATATTCTTGTGAATCCTTTACACTAGACATTTGATCTAGCGTAATTCCGTTTATTGTTATATTGAAAACGTTGGGCTTAATTCCTCGTTCTATATGATATTGCTTGGTGCCAATATTAAATTCAATCTCAACAAGACAAGAACCATCATTAATACTATTTACTAATGTGGGTTTACTAATCTTGCGAAAAGGTTTTCCAAACAAACCAAAAGTAATAGCTAATTCATGTTTTAATTCATGAGGGGTTTTTACGGATTCTTTTATAGACCAATTAACAACAATACGGTCATCAAATAATTGATTAACAATCACAAAAGTATATTTGTCAATGGCTGTACTAATTACCTTTCCTGGTTCTTGTACATAAAAATCCTTAAAATCAGATCCCCCTCCCAAAAAACTCACTCGTAATGGTGTTTGGACTATTA
>DTRI01000198.1 GCA_012966015.1 Flavobacteriales bacterium
TGTGGAGGTGCTTATTGAGAACATTTCGGCCATTCTGTTTGATCCTGCACGAGATCCAAAACGAGTCAATAAGAGTCCAGATGCGGATCCTGTGGCGAATTCTGCCAACAATTATTACGAAGAAGTAACTCAAAAAGAGGCAGAGGAGTTTTATGAGAAGATGATTGGGGAGAAAAAGGAGCATCCAATTTCTTACGGCTTGAATTCTAAGCTCATCAAGACGGATGATGGCATTGTAGAGCAAGTTTGGAAAGTAGGGGGAATGTACTCAGGTGCCATTACCGAGATTGTGTCCTGGCTGAAGAAGGCGAGCGAGGTAACGGAGAATGCCAATCAGAAGAAGGCTATCGATCTTCTCACCGAATACTATGAAACCGGAAACCTTGCAACATTTGATGATTATAACATCGCATGGGTGCAGGATACAAATTCCAGGGTCGACGTAGTGAATGGATTCATTGAAGTGTATGGCGATGCAATTGGCTATCGCGGAGCGTATGAGTCTGTGCTTTCTATAAAAGACATGGAAGCATCTAAGAGAATTTCTGCTATTAGTAAAGAAGCTCAATGGTTTGAGGATAACTCCACCATTATGGACGAGCATAAGAAATCAGAAGTGGTTGGAATTTCGGCGAAGGTAATTACCGTAGTCACGGAGAGTGGAGATGCAAGCCCTTCTACTCCCATTGGTATTAATTTACCCAATGCCAACTGGATTAGATCTGAGTATGGATCAAAATCTGTGAACCTTGGAAACATTGTTGAAGCCTATAATAACTCCAAGAAAGAAGGAGGAACTTTGGAAGAATTTGCATTTTCTGAAGAGGAAATTGCCAGAGCTAAGAAATGGGCTTCATTGGCAGGTAATCTTCATACGGATATGCACGAGGTTATTGGCCATGCGTCTGGTGTGATCAATGAAGGCATCGGAACTCCCAAAGAAACCCTGAAGAGTTATGCGTCTACACTGGAAGAGGCAAGAGCTGATCTGGTTGCGCTCTACTATCTGTTGGATCCTAAAATGATTGAGCTGGGGGTAATGACAACAGTGGATGTAGGAAAAGCGGAATACGACAGCTACATTAAAAATGGTATGCTGGTGCAGCTGGTGAGAATTAAGTTAGGAGATGTGCTGGAAGAGGCGCATATGCGCAATCGCCAGCTGGTGGCAAAGTGGTCATATGAACAAGGCTTGGATGAAAATGTGGTAGAGAAGGTAGTCAAGGAGGGAAAGACATACTTTGTTGTTAGAGATTATGAGAAATTGAGGGTGATCTTCGGAGAATTGCTGAAGGAAATTCAAAGAATTAAATCTGAAGGTGATTATGAAGCTGGAAAAGCATTGGTAGAGAATTACGGCGTACAAGTAGACACGGAACTGCATGCTGAAGTACTTGAGCGCTTTGAAAAACTAAATGTTGCTCCTTATTCTGGATTTATCAACCCGATTCTCAGGTCAATTACAGAAAATGGTGAGATTATAGATGTGGTTGTGGAATATCCGGATGACTTTGCTGAGCAAATGCTCTACTACGCGAAAAACTATTCATTTCTGCCCACCTATAACTAAGCATGAATGAAGTCGTTATCATATCGGCAGTACGCACACCTATAGGGAGTTTTGGTGGTGGCTTAAGTAGTTTAACGGCAACCAAGCTCGGAGCGGCAGCAATTAAAGCCGCATTGGAAAAGGCCGATGTAAAATCCGATCAGGTTGACGAGGTATACATGGGTAATGTTTTGCAGGCAGGGGTAGGGCAGGCGCCCGCACGGCAGGCTTCTATTTTTGCAGGAATTCCCGATACGGTTCCCTGTACAACTGTCAATAAGGTCTGCGCTTCCGGGATGAAATCATTAATGCTGGCGGCACAGTCAATTGCATTAGGCGACAATGATATCATCGTTGCTGGTGGAATGGAAAGCATGTCAAATGTTCCATATTACTTATCGAAAGCAAGAACGGGATATAGATTGGGAGATGGCACCATTACCGACGGACTTGTATCAGATGGATTGACCGATGTGTACAATGAGTATCACATGGGGAATGCCGCTGAGCTATGTGCAAAAGAGCGCAACATCTCAAGGGAAGATCAGGATGCATTTGCGATTCAGTCCTATGAGCGTTCCGCAGCAGCATGGCAGGCCGGAAGGTACAGTGACGAAGTAATACCCGTAGAGGTTCCACAGCGAAGAGGTGATCCGATCGTGGTAAGCGAAGATGAGGAATACAAGAATGTGAGGATGGATAAGATTCCTCACTTAAAACCGGTTTTTCAGAAGGATGGAACCGTCACTGCAGCCAATGCATCTACCATTAACGATGGCGCTGCAGCCCTGGTGCTGATGTCAGCTGAAAAAGCAGCAGAGCTGGGAGTAATACCCCTTGCCAAAATACGATCCTATGCGGATGCTGCGCACCAACCTGAGTGGTTTACCACTGCGCCTTCTAAAGCGCTTCATAAAGCAGTTGAGAAAGCGGAGCTTTCGCTGAGTGATATCGATTACTTCGAGCTAAACGAAGCCTTTTCTGTGGTAGGATTGGTCAATTGCCAGGAAATGATCCTCGATAATGAAAAAGTGAATGTTAATGGTGGTGCAGTTTCGCTAGGACATCCGCTGGGCTGCTCAGGAGCCAGGATTATTGTTACGCTCATCAATGTTCTCAAGCAGAACAATGCCAAATTAGGAGCAGCAGGCATTTGCAATGGTGGTGGCGGCGCCTCGGCCATGGTCATAGAAACTCTTTAAGGCATTCTCCCGTATTAATAGACTTTACCCAGATTTGATATTTATCTATATCCTATAATATGGATTACGGAATTTGTAATTTATCTATCGTTCCAGGTCGTGCCGAACCTTCAGACAGGGCCGAGCTGGTTACCCAGGTTCTGTTTGGAGAAGATTTTGAAATCGTGGATGAAAATGAAAGGTGGTTTCATATAGAGCTATTGGCTGCCAGCTACGATTGCTGGGTCGATAAGAAGCAGGTTTTATTGATGGAGAGGCCTGGCAGCGAGAAAGGTGAAAGTGCTTTTGTTGCGAGCTTAGATGGAATTGCGAGGGATATGAAGGGAGATGAAACAAGAATTCCATTTGGAGCCGTATTGCCAGACTATG
>DTRI01000199.1 GCA_012966015.1 Flavobacteriales bacterium
GGTTGCTTTTAATAAATTCAGTAATGTCATCGGCCTTTTTTGAGTAAACACCCATTTCTACGATATACAGATTGTCTTTTGTAGGGTGATAAGTGTATTTTTTAATTCGTTTGGTATTATGCTCCACCGCAAATCGTTCTGCAACAAAAAGATTACCGGATAATATTTCCAACAGAAACTTTTTGGTGCTCTCGCCGAATGCGTACATGTTAAGACCCAGGTCTTGCTTAAAAGTGGTGTTGACAACAATTCCTTCCCTGTTGATGATGTATATGTCTTCAAGGTCAGGTATCATGCCCATATCCTCTCTTATTTGATCGAGGTCAATATCTTCGATGTCCTTCGTATCCAGTAAATAATCATTAATTAACCTGTGGCTATAATCTCTCATTCTCGCATCGAGCCTGGCCTCCACAATATCAAAGGCAAGATCCTGAAATTGCAAAATTCTTTTAATCTCATCTGAAATAATCTCATTTTTGGTGACATTAGCTTCCTGTAAAAGAGACCTGGTATGAAAATAATTGAGGCTTGCTAAAGTGACAAGCGCCAACGCAACAGGCACAATTACATTCAGAATCAATTGACGAAAAACAGTGGTTCTGCTTTTGTCGTGAATTTCACCCAACGTATTTTTAGATAGAGAGTGCTTTTCTTCTTTTTTTTCCATTTAATAAAATTTAATTGACATGCTTATTGGTTTGAACCAACGTTAAGCCGCCATGCCTTTATTTACGTTGTATCTAATATCCATCATATTGATTAATGCGTTGCTCAGCTCAACATGATGGAACATGATGTGATAAAAATGATCTCTTTCTATACTGTATAGCTCCAGCTCCTCACTTGCTACAATTTCAAGATTCTCGCTGTCGTCATCTATAATAAGCATCTCTCCAACAGGATCCAGAGGGCCCAGCTCCACAATCACTTTTCCTCCATCCACAATTACCGCGGATCCTGATTTAATAAAAGATATCTGATTAATTGAGCTGGTTCTATTATAGATAACCTCGTCTTTTTTGTACCATGACTCTTTCATCATTTCTGAAAGTTCAGCCATTGCGTAAGCGGAGATATTTTTAAATTGAGGAACACCTAAGAGGAACAGCGTCTTTTCAAACATTAGATGAGAGGATCTCTTTTCCAATATCGATAGCATAAAGTCTATTTCCGTAAACAGCTCTTCACCTATTCTTTGTTTGCATGCTTTATAAACCTTTCCGTCGTATTTATTTATTACTAGCGCTGCTGACTCACGAAGCAGTTGGCTGGGATTGAATAAGTTTGCAACGATGTAATCCTCAATGCTGACATCTTCTATTTCCATTAATGCATTGAGAGCGCATGCTTTTGTCCAGCGGTTGATGAAATTGTAATCTCTGTTAATCACGTTTTGAATAACTTCACCAATATTATGCCTGTCCAACGGATAAAATGTTTGCAGCTGGATGATTTTCTCTTTTACCGGTAGATCTTCGAGCAATGGAAAGAGCTTTGGTTTAAGATCTTCATTAATAAAAAGGTCTAGCAGCTCGATTGCAAATCCAATTCCTTCGCCAGTTCCGGTTTCAATATTCTCTCTTACATGCGCAATTGATTGCGCATCGTAAACCAGTGAGAGCAACATGTAAATCTGGTTGTAGTTCTCCGCTAGCTCTTCATTGAGCGCATCAATGAGATAGCTAATGTCCTCCCGTTCTTTTAGATCAATGATTGCTGCCATATTCCATGCTGCAACGCCTATGTACAATTCAACCGCCTGATGAATTTGATTAGAGCTTTCCTCGTCTGATTTAAAATCACATAGCCGTAATGACTTTATCACCTGTTTAGCAACTCTGTTATCAGGGTAAGCCACCTTCTTCACCAATTTTTCAACTGCTTGCTCTCCCCCAATAAACCCATAGATTCTGCTGATTGCGATCATGGTTTCAGTGGAGGTGCCCGACTTATAAAATGCATGCTCCAGATACTCGATGCAAGCTTCTCCGATCAAAACAATAGATGCGGTTGCCTCACTCAGATATTTCTGAATAGAAAGGTTGTCGATTAGAATTGGGTAGAGTGATTCATAACTGTTTTTTGCGAGGGATCGAATGGCTGCTTTTCTAACTCCTTCATCGGCATCTTTCAGTAAATCCCTTAGTGCAGGGACTAATTTTTCGTCGTTCTTTAATGCGGAAAGATTCGCTGCCCGTTTTCTGTCAGCGGTAGTCCTCGACTTAGCGAGCTTAACCAGGTCTTGTGCAGAGATTTCATGCTTCATGTCCTTAGCCAGAGCCTCCTCAGCATCTTTTGCTAACGCGTTCAAATCAGCACCGAAATCAAGGCCATTACTACCACCGAATTCATTATTGGCCTGATATAACTTTAGTTGAATAATCTTTTCAAGACAGTATTTTTTAACATGGTCGAACTTGCTCTTTAACAAACTGACCAATGAATTCTGATAGAAGTACGGTTCAATTTGCTCAGCTATTCTCAGTGCGTATACTAGTTTTGCCGGGTTAGAATTCACATTGGCATCTGCTATGACCAACTTCATATAAGATTCCGTTTCCGTAGCCACCTTTTCTCCTGATTGAGCTCTTGCTAAAGAATCCTGCAATGTTCCTCTGTATTGTGAAAATAGCTTGAATGCAACATAGGCCCAAACCACAACAATAATCACAAGAATATAGGAGAAATGGATAAGCTCTATGAAGTTCAGGCTTGCCAGGCCAACCAAGATTATTCCTCCTGCGAAAGCGGCCACCTCGTTTACCAGACCGTCAATTTTGGCTTGAATGTCGTAACGTATGGATGTATCCAAAGGCTGATAGAACAACTTGAAGGCAGGAGTTTCGATGGACGCCTTCAGGGACTGAGCAAATAATTTACCCAGTGATATGAGAAGAAAGAAAAATATAAAACTATCTGATTCAAGACTATAACCAGTGAATGATCCAGTAATAGCAGCAACAATGGTAAAGAAACCCAGCAATAGGGGAAGAACAAGAAGCCCAACTTTCAGCCCATAGGTTTTAATAAGCTTGCTGTAAATGAAGGTTTTGAACAGGAAACTGAAGACCATAATTACTCCTGTAAAAACACCGAGGAAACCTGCGAGTTCCTGAGCATTAGGGTAATTAATATCAGTAACCGACAGAAAGGAAAAGTGAATAAAAAACGCCGATACCATCGACAGAACCACAAACAAGGCCATCAAGGAAATATACTTGTCCTTGAACAGTAATGTGAAAGTATTTACTGTCTTTTCCGTCGATTCTTCTTTTTTAATGCTAGCCGCTTCTCGTGAGCTTTTATCCAGATCAAATTTTCTTACAATCACCATTTGAAGAATGAGGGCAACAAATGCACTCGAGGTGCTAATGATGATCAAATTCTTACTTTCCTCCAGCAAGCCCAACAAAAAGGGGATAGAAAAGCTTATGATCATCATGCCCAAAATTTGTCCTGAATCGATCATTCCAAATAGACGCTTGCCCTGGCGAAGGGTGAATAGCCTACCCGCCATGCCCCAGAAGGATACTATCCCAAGAACGTTCAAAGGCCCCATTATTACCAGGATTGAAAATATTAGCCATTTGCTTGTTGTCACCTCAAATCCGAATCTGGACATTGCTGTTAATATCGTAATGAAAGCCAGGTTCACGAGCGACAACTTTGAGAAGGTAATACTGGACTGTAGTTTTGAATAAACAAGCGTTAGTACTATTCCAACAAGCCCTGATATAAGAAAGGCTTTAGGGAGCATTTCCGCACCAAATATGTCTAGGAACATTGCGGTAGAGCTGATCTCAAAGGTGGCAAAGAATGTGCCGAGGAAAATCGATTGAATGAGCAGCAGCAATACACTTTGCTCCTCCCCCCTTTCGATGTGCAACGATCTTAAAAACAATCTTTTCATCGCCTATTCATTATTTAACTTCTCCATGTGAAGTGTCAATTTCCAGATATTTTCTTAAAATGCTGGTTCCTATGTAAAACGGTATCGTATCGATCAGTGCAACGGTCAGTTTAAAAATATAGCCTGAGAGTATAAAAATGATCAGCTGACCTACAATGTCTTTATCTACATTTACCGGGAGAGCGTGTGCATAATAATGAGTTATAAGGATGACCGCTATCGAGTCTATAAGCTGACTAATAAGTGTTGATCCATTGTTTCTTAGCCAGAGATGCTTGCCCTTTGTTAAATTTTTTAGAAAGTGAAAAATGCGTACATCAACAAATTGTGCTGTTAAATAGGCAACCATGGAGGCTGTAGTAGCCCCGAATGTCAACATTCGAATTTCAAAGAAAACACGGCCTTCACTGCCTAGTATCGGCAAACCAGTGGCAGGGTCCATTTCCGGATGAGGAGGAAGCACACCACCTATCCATAAGATAAAAAGGACCCAAATATTCAAGATCAATCCAATCCATACCACCAGATTAGCCCTTCTCTTACCGTAAAGCTCGGATATAAAATCAGTACACAAGAAAGTGATAGGGTAGGCGAGTATGCCTACAGCTACCTTAAAGGGTATCATGGTACCAAAAATGCTAAATGAAAGATCGATAAACCTCGATATACCCAAAATATTGAGCATGGTGAGCGATCCAAGAAAGACCCCAGAGAGAACTAAGAATACCACTTCTCTCCTTATTCTTATAACATCGCTTGTGCTGTCGTTTTCAGATGAGAACATACCAGAGTAAAAGAAGGTAAAGATACCTATATTTTGCTTAGAGGGGCTACCTCTTTAATGAATTGCAAAAATTGTGTTTTCTTTAATTTAATTTTCAGGGGTACAGAATGGTGTTTTGTGGGGTGAACCAGCTCAGGCTTGGTCCCCTCTTCATCACCAGTAATTGATTGAAGTACCCAAAACTTGCTAGCTGGAAGTTTGAGTCCCTGATGGTATTCAACTATGCTTCACCACATTTCTTTTTTAGCCAATCCACTAAAAAATGGATATCCATAGCATTGGCGTCAGACAGGGAAGAGTCTATCTTAACCAGCAATTCCTTTGAGAGTAGCACAATGTCCTTCCCCTTAATTAAGTCATTGAAGAATTCTGCATATAGCGTCCACACAAGCTCCTCTACCTTGTGCTTTTTTAGGTAACGATTGAAAGAGTTTAAACGGCTTTCAAATAAACTATTCTTTCCTAACTCAATAAGAACCAGAACCTCTGTGAGCATTGCGGAAATGACAATATCCTTTCGCTTATTTTTTTTAGCGTGCGTTAAGAACTTGTCGAGCAATCTAGACGCTTCTCTGTATTCGCCAGCTATAAAATGATAAACCAGCTTATTGCCTTGAATGATTTCCTTAAACTCCTTTGACACCAGTTTTTTATTTTTAACCATGAACCCATCAATTTCGTCAAACCACTTTTTTAATAGACCAAGGGTTTTTTGTTGCAAGAGAAAATTGGTTTCAAATGAATACAGGAAGGAAAACGCCTCTACTGTTTTCAATCTGTCAAGCTCGTTGGGTCTTTCCAGGAAGCCTCTTATTTCTAAAAAAGACTCTTGTGTTGCTGCATCACCCAGATACATCTGTGTATAACGCACATGCAGCATCAAAAGATCAATTTTTCTATAATCATTAATTGTATCCGAATATTCCGGGTTTAATATCATGTTATGTAGAGGCTTAATGTGTTTCTTGCACAACTCAGAATCACTCATCAGATATCCAATCAAGAATTTTATTTCATGATAAATCTGCTCGCAATTGTTATCAATTACATGGCTTTTATCTTGTAGGTAAGGGTGGTTTTTTATTTGATCAATCTGTTCCAACCCGTATTGTTCTCTCCATTTGCCAGTTTCTTGTCTTACGGCCTTTATTTCGACTAACAGAGACTGAAACGTTGAGAGCACTTGTTGCTTTTCCAAAATGCTCGGTTCCTGAGAAATGAGCTGAATTAATTCTGAGTCAGAAAATAGATTGCTGTGCATCAGCAGTTTTGTGTATTCAATTACGCGAAGGATTGACAAGTAATCATTGACATGCAAAGCCTTCTTTAATACCTGCCTTAATAGCTTAGCACAATTTCCGTAAAGACCCTTATGGTACAAAAACTTAATAGCAGCAAAATAATACTGTACATCCTTTTGCTTAGCGCCATATTGCATGAGGGTTTTTATTATCGAATCATACAAATATCCCTTTGCAAACGAAAAGTTATTGCCTATATATGTTCCGTCAAATAGGCTTTTAACTCGAGCTTCATCATAGGTCTTTTGAGAGGCGATGGTTTTAAATAACCTCACATAGGTAGAATTGGATTTTGAGATTTGTTTTACGAAATAACCCTTCTCGTTTCTAGACAAAGAGTGAACCAGTTCGTACAGCGCTAATGATGACATCGAGATAAATTTAACTAGTCTATAACTTATTTAAATTCAGCACAATAAAGGTTAATAGGCACTATCAAGTTATAAATATAATGATAATTTGAGTTTGTGGTTCATGCATCGATATTATAATTTAGATCATATTTAGTCTTGTCTCCTCCGCCTTTTGGTGCGAATTCATTTTCATTGATGACCACGAGCTAAAGATTGATTGAGTTTATGTTCTTCAGGATTATCAGAATAAAGTCTTTTGTGTTATTGCTAGCACTAGCATCATTATGCCAGGCTCAGAAGGGGAGCATTTGGTACTTTGGTGGTGGTTTAGACGGTTCTGGTACTCCTACTTCCGACGCCGCCGGTTTAGATTTCGCCACGATTCCACCAACAATATTGCCTGGAGGACAGGGGGTGCTAGCTACATTGGAAGGATGTGCGGCGCTCTCTGATAATTATAGCAACCTGTTTTTTTACACCGACGGACAAGCATGTTATGATAAAACACATACCCCAATGCCAAATGGCGACTCTTTGTTAGGACATTGGTCTGGCACCCAAAATTCAGTTATTGCTCCTGTACCTGGTAGTACGGAAGAATTTTATTTGTTCATCAACGATGCAAAGAATTCTTTCACTTCACACACAAACGGAATTTCATACAATAGAGTTGACATGACGTTAGCGGGGAACGGCTCTGTTTCTTGTCCCTTGGGAGATATTGTTCCAGGGGAAAAGAATATTATGATGATAGACTCAACGAATGAAAAGCTAACCATCGTACCGCATTCCAATGGAACAGACTATTGGGTGATTACTCAGAGTGGGACTTGGAATAACATAACGTCTTTCCTGGTTACAAGTGCTGGAGTTAGTACTGTTCCTGTGATATCTTCTTCTCCATTTTGGGGCGGAATTGCGGGAGAAATTAAATCCTCCCCTGATGGTAATTATTTAGCAATAGCCCAGATTCTTATGCAAGACCCAGCAATTGGCCTACCTTTTAGCCCAAGCGCCGGATCAGAATTGCAGCTTCTTGCTTTTGACCCTGCTACCGGTCAGACGATTCCTTCAAGCTCTGTAAAACTCGACACTACTGCGACGATAATCACTGGCTATTACGGAGTGGAGTTTTCTGTTTCAGGTAAATATTTGTACGCCAATTTGGGAGGTTTTTTGAAACTGTACCAATTTGATATGACTGCAGTAGATATCGTTGCTTCAAAAGTTAATATAGGGATTGGGAAATTAGGTTCTTTACAAAAAGGGCCTGATGGGAAGATCTACCAGGCTAAGCCCGGTGCAAACAGTATAGATGTTATTAACAATCCAGAAATTTCTGGATCTGGCTGTGGTTTTGTCGACGGCGGACAATCATTGGGAACCGGAGTTTCCAAACTTGGTTTGCCCAACTCTCCTGTGGCCAGTATTTTTAACACGGTGTTTTCAGATTATATAGTTGGTGATACTAGTATTTCTCCTGGTTCGTCAGTATCTGTAGGTGGACCTGCCAAACCCAACCATACTTATGCTTGGTCCCCTTCAACTGGGCTAGATGATTCAACCTTGGCAAATCCAATAGCCACTCCAGCGGTAACGACTACGTATTATTTATTGGCACAGTATAATTGCAATAGCATAGTGGATTCAATCACAGTCTACGTATCATCCTCGGGATCTGGTGATTCTTGTTTGTTTATAACCGAAATATCAATGCGCCCTTGTTGCAGTAGCCCTGGACAACAAACGCGAGAGTTTGTAGAGTTCTTCAATAGCTCTTATACGGATACGGTGGATGTGAACGGGTGGTTTATTCAAACCGATGTGAACAATGACATGCTTGCTGTGACAGTGAGCGAAGACAAACTAATTTCTTGGGAGACCAGATACCCAAGTACGACGCCGATTGATTCAATTCCTGGGTTCATTGTTACGAATAGCACAAAGATACCACCCAGAAGGATGGCTGTGATTTTTGCTCCGCGGTGGAATACAATCTCTAATTTGCTTTATGATATTGGAGATTCTGTTATAGCACTGACCCTGGAGAATTACCTATACTGGGGGGCTGACCAAACTGGCAATACGCCACCTAACGGTTTGTTATATAATGAAGGTGATTTTATTACCGTGTTTAACGGTGATCCATCATTACCTAGCACTGATCAAATTGATTCACTTGGCTGGTACGGGGTTACAGCGCAAGATGAAGGACTATCATTACAGCGGGATGACGACTGCGTGTTCCGTTTTTACCGTTCCGGATCTACCAATCCAGCCGTAGGTTATGATGTTGATTCAGATAGCACAATATTATTGCCTAACTCGATTGGCTGGCAGAATGTACTGGGGAGTAATTACCCGACGATTTCGATTATTGCTTCGGATACCAATGTATCATGTCTGGGGGATTATGTCAGCTTTGTTCCCTTAGATCCTATTAGTTGCACACCGTACAATTATTCCTGGGACTTTGGCGATCCAAGTAGTGGCGCCTCAAATTCGAGTAGCAGTTCTTCTCCAAGTCATGCTTTTAATGACACCGGTACCTACACTGTAACAGTGATGGCGGAAAGCGGATGTGTAACGATTACTGGATCCATTTCAATTGTCGTATCAGGAACGGCCACTACGCCAAGTGCAGGCATGAGTGACACATTAGCCGTATGCTTCTCTTCTCCACCTCTTGATTTGACAAGTTTAATGACAGGCTCGCCCGATACCAATGGTACATGGACTCCACTCTTTACGTCAGGCACTAACACATTTGATGTGACCGTTGATGGCTATGGTATCTTTAGGTATATAGTCGGCGGGATTGGGACCTGTGACCCTGACACAGCATTTATTACCATTATAGGATGCTGCCCAACGGTTGTTACGGAAGCCATTACTGACGTAAGTTGCCTGGGATTATGTGACGGCAAAATCATTTTGAATATTGATTCCGGAATAGCTCCATATACGGTCGAGTGGTTTGACAGCTCTGGAACATCATTGGGAGTAATGACAGGTGTGACAGCATCAGATTCAATTACCGGGCTTTGTGCCAATAACTATTCGGTGTCCGTAACCGACTCTTCAGGCAGCCCGGCGGGTGGCACAGGAATATTCTGGACAGAAGGTTTTAATAACGGATGTGTTTCTCTCTGTTTGGCTAGCGCCTATACAGGTGGGAATGGATCATGGACACAAACCAATTTATCAGGTAATGATCCTTTTGCGAATGAGTGGTATGTAAGCGATGCTGAATCTGGAGGCGCGGTTAATACATGTGTATTCCCTGGAAGTGGAGATCCAACATTACATGTGGGAATTGTTCCCGGTTCACCTAGCGCTGGGGGTAGCTGTCCATCAGGTGACTGTGGAGCTACGTATGATTCACTACCCACTACAATTACCAATAAGCGGATTGAGTCGCCTACCATTGACTGCTCATTGCAGGAGTCAATTATTATGAACTTTAGTTTCATTGGCTACGGTGATCCAGGAAACGATTCCATTACAGTGGTCTATAGCGATAATAACGGTGCTACATGGAATCCAATTCCCGGTGGATCTGGAATATCATCCAAATGCTGTTGCCTAATCACGCCGAGCTTAGGTGTTTGTTCAAATCTCAGCGACCCTCAGCCCTGTTCTGACCTGTGGGCCGGTAGAGGAAATTGGGCTGGATCCTCACTTGCTCTTCCAGCTAGCTGTAATAATAGCGCTCTGGTTAAAGTAGGCTTTGTTTGGGTAAACAATGGAGACAACATTGGCTCTGACCCTTCATTTGCAGTCAATGATATTGAGTTAGTTGGAACAGTTTCGGCTATAGATCCTTGTATAATTGTTAAAACATTTGTTGTAAACGGCTCTTCTCCTGCCAATGCCGGAACAGACGGCGCACATGCATTTTGTTCATCAGATTCTCCGGCAGACCTTTTGAATGACTTGAGTGGGTCTCCAGATACAATTGGCTCTTGGTCCCCAGCGCTTAATTCTGGATCAGGTCTTTTTGACCCCTCTTTAGATGCGATAGGAACAGTACAATATATAGTTCCTGCTAATGGTGGATGCCTTGGTGATACATCTGAGGTTTTAGTGACTATTGAGCAGAGACCAATTGCTGGAAATGATGTTACCTTGAATATATGTTCTACGGGCAGCGCATTCAATTTAATAGATTCCGTCACGGGATCACCAGAATTGAGTGGGATATGGATTCCGGCGTTAGCTTCTGGTACAGATGCCTATGACCCAAGCCTAGACTTAGCAGGAACTTATCAGTATGTGGTGGCAGGAACAGCTCCTTGTTCTAATGACACCGCGGTGATCACTGTTATAGACTCACTCGGCTCTGGATGCATTATCGAAATAATACCGGAAGAGTACGTGGTCTATATGCCTAACGTTTTTTCAATCAACAGTGGAATTTTGGAGAACAACTTATTATTTGTTTTTGGTAAAGGCATTAAATCGCTAGAGCTTACAATATATAGTCGATGGGGAGAGGTATTGTATCAAACGATTGATGCTACTCCCACCACTAGAAGTGATGGACAATGTTGTGCGTATGGTGAAGGATGGGATGGCACCTTTAATAATAATGGGGAACGATTAAATTCAAGTGTTGTGGTCTATCAACTCAAGGGCATTTTTAACAATGATGAAGAATTTATTGAATCCGGGAACATTCTGCTGATCGAATAAATGTTGATTTATATTTTGTGCATGCCATTTGAGATGGTTTCATGAGATGCACAAATGCTAATCATGATTAGTCAATCAAAA
>DTRI01000200.1 GCA_012966015.1 Flavobacteriales bacterium
CTGCCGTGCTCTCTATAGTAACTTGTTTGAGCTTTCTAAACTCCGGATCCATGGTTGTGAACCACAGTTGCTCAGCGTTCATCTCACCGAGGCCCTTATAGCGCTGGGTACTCACGTTAGCATCCTTTTTCCCTTTGGTAAACTCCGCCACAACAGCTTCGCGTTCTTCTTCAGACCAGCAATAACGCTGATCTTTTCCATACTTTATCAGGTATAATGGTGGTGTGGCGATGTACAGATATCCATTTTCAATTAAATCTTTCATGTATCGATAGAAGAATGTCATGATCAGGGTTGATATGTGGCTTCCATCTACGTCAGCATCACACATGATAATAATCTTGTGATATCGCAGTTTTTCGAGATTTAATGCCCTCTCATCTTCTTCGGTTCCAACTGATACACCAAAGGCGGTGTACATATTCCTGATTTCCTCATTCTCAAAGATCTTGTGGTACATGGCCTTCTCTACGTTCAATATTTTACCTCTCAAGGGTAAGATTGCCTGAAATTTACGATCTCGCCCCTGTTTGGCGGTACCACCTGCTGAATCACCCTCAACAAGGTATATTTCACACTCCTTAGGATCTTTCGATGAACAATCGGACAATTTTCCAGGTAAACCGGATCCTGAAAGGACATTTTTACTCTGAATTAATTCCCTTGCTTTTCGTGCGGCATGACGGGCTGTTGCGGCCAGGATGATCTTATTAACTATGATTTTTGCTTCCTTTGGGTTTTCTTCCAGGAAATTGTTTAGCATCTCCCCTACTGCCTGATCTACAGCGCCCATAACTTCCTTGTTACCCAATTTCGTTTTGGTCTGGCCTTCAAACTGTGGTTCTTGTACCTTTACAGACAATACCGCTGTCAGCCCTTCCCTAAAGTCATCACCACTAATATCAAACTTCAGCTTGTCTGTCATCCCAGATTTATCTGAGTAACTCTTTAATGTTCTCGTTAGCGCTCTTCTGAAGCCCGCAAGATGTGTTCCTCCTTCATGGGTATTGATATTATTCACATATGTGTGCGAATTCTCAGAAAATGAAGTATTGTATTGCATTGCTACTTCCACAGGTATTCCACTTTTCTCGCCATCAATATATATAGGGCTCGCTATGATTGCGTCCCTTGTTGAATCGAGATACTCTATAAAGTCCAACAGACCGCGCTCTGACACAAAGGTTTCACTGATGTTCTTACCCTCCTCATCCTGATTTCTTTCGTCGATGATTGCGAGCTTTATACCCTTATTCAAGTAAGCGAGCTCTCTAAGCCTTGCGCTGATGATATCGAAGTGCATGTTTATATCATCGAAGATTTCCTTGTCTGGCTTGAATGTTATCTGTGTACCTGTGATTTCACTTTCACCAATAGTCTGCACCTCACCAACTGGAATTCCCTTCTTATACTCTTGTTCAAATATTTTGCCCTCACGATAAACCGTTGCCTTCAAATGCTCCGACAGACCGTTTACCACAGAAACACCTACGCCGTGCAAACCACCAGAAACTTTATAAGAATCTTTATTGAACTTTCCACCCGCATGCAGTACGGTCATCACAACTTCCAAGGCAGATTTCTTTTCCTTTTCGTGATAGCCAGTTGGGATTCCCCTGCCATCGTCTATAACCGAAACATAATTCTCCTTGTGAATCGTCACCTCCACTTTGGTACAATGACCCGCCAGGGCCTCGTCTATTGAATTGTCGACAACTTCATAAACCAAATGGTGCAGCCCTCTAATGCCCAGATCACCAATATACATGGCAGGCCTCTTGCGTACCGCTTCGAGTCCCTCCAGTACCTGTATGCTGTCTTCCGAATAATCTTCCGCTTTATTATCGTTTTTATCGTTCATTTTTTGTCTTTATTAATTGCCAAAACCCGCTTATTCCCAAGTGAGTATTCTGGCAGAAAAATGCATTAGCATTTACGTGGTTTATATACCTATCAAAGATACTGAATCTTAACGTTAAAATGAAGCAATTTATGTCTTAATATTTAATTTAATTAACAAGTAATTAACAGATATAAAAGGGCATTTTGGATGCATAAATCCACGCTTAAAAATTAATATAAAAATTTGCCGCAAGAATGACTGGATTATCAGCCATTTTCAGCCACAATATTTCACGGAAGGCCGAAGAAAAAGCTTATAAAAACCGGCACGAGAAACAGCCTATAAAATATATGTTACAACGCCCAATAAATTAAAACGCTGGCTGGGGTAATTGTGAAAGCGATAATACCTTGTTGCTGCGATGTTATTGAGCATCAAATAAAGGGACAGCTTTTTGGTATAGCGATATTCAATAGAGAGATTGAGATCAACGGCGGCAGGCAGCTTTACAACTTTAACGGTACTCCCATCTGCCTCAAATTCCTTTGCGTATTGATTGCCAAACAAATAAATGTCAGCCTTGGCAATAAACTTTTCTGCAATGTTGTACGTGCCCGAAAGGGTGAGCTCTAGCTCCGGTTTGTGCCAGGCCCTCTCTTCATAATCAGTTACATAAACGTTGTAATCGCCTAAGAACATAAGCTTAAATCTATCCTTTGAATGGTACGAGAACTCCGCATGAACATTAAAGTATTTTATATTATCGTATACGACTCCAAACCGATTGTTCATACGGCTGCTCGTGTCCGTAACAAAGAACATTTCATCGTCTATCTTATCGCGAGATACCGATACGTTAAATGCTGAGGTCTTACTGAACTCTCCCTTGAATCCACCGTAGAACTGTATGGTATGCTTGCTATTCTTGATTCTGGGTATGCTGCCTTTACTGTTATATGTATCATGGGCAACCCTGGGTGGGGAGAGTACAAATGGATTTTCATCTGAAAGTGTTTTAAAACTGTTTCGCCGCAGTCGTCCATTGATACCTACAAAAGGTTTTAATATGTCATTAATCAGGTTATAGCTAAAATATACGTTGGGATAAAAACTATAAGATGTACCATACAGCGCGTCAACTTCGATATACGCACCTATCCCCACAACAAATTTGTATTTCTTTCCGTCGGTACTCACAGAAGGATTGACCCTTATTATGGTATTTGCCTGAATTGCCGAAGAGTCTGTATTTGTGTAATACTTGTCATCCAGATAATCATATGTGAGCAACACATTAAAAAATTCTTTATTGAAATATCGATTGGCATTCGCGGTTAGGACAAAGCTGTTCTCCTGAAGCCCGTAGCGATCCATCAGATTGTAATAATCCAATTGTATATCGTGATTTATGGCTGCTGAATCGCGGTAATGACTCAACAATCGAACATTCCCCCTAATCAAAGAAAACTGTTGCCTGATTGCATTTTTACCGACAACTGCATCACCCAAATTTGTCAGTGCGGTGTCATTTATATCAAACCCGTAAAAATGTACCGAGCTATGCTCGTAGTCAGCACCTCCGCTAAGTGTATGCTTCTTCAGGAACATTTTTCCATTCAGATTAAAGTCTGTATCGCTGAAGCCGCTATTGCCCACATCCTTAATCTTACCCGCCGAAGAGAGGTGTTTCACATGAATACCCCAGGCATGCTTCTTTGACCGCAGGCTATTGAGAAACCCCTCGCCATATAGACGAGACTGCGTTCCATATCCAATCTTCAGATAACTCCTGTACAGCTTAGATAAGGGTTCACCCTTTATACGGGCCGGTTTTATCGGTTGAATTTCAAAATCCGAAGATATTTTTTCTGTTTTAATACTGTAAACCAATTTGGGGCTGAACGGAATTTCATCAACCATAATTGGGTTGTCATTTTTCTTGTTTGCATCGGATATAGTGGGCGCATATGGAGTAAGCAGCGTTATGCTGATGGTATCCAGACCTTTCTCTTTGGACTGGCCCTTTACCATAGCAGGATTTATTACTGCAATGGCGGCAATTAGCCCCAGCGAATACTTCAGCTTTTTATTGATCATCTTCACCTGTTTTATCTTCTCCGTCAGCCTTTTCATCCGGTAGGCTGGCCGGCGGATTATCACCTGACTTTTGTTCCTCGCCCTGAATATCATCTTCTTCATCAAATTCTTCCTCGTCGTATAATTTGTCGTATTCGATTTTATAATCTTCGAATTGAATCTCAATTTCTTTGTAGTCCGTCACCTCTTTTATATTCTTTGCTTCTTTCGTTTTTATCTTATCCAATTTTTCGGTGGCCTGCTCAATAATGTCTTCATCCATGCTGTTGTCTATTACGCTTTGCAGGGTAGCCTTGGCCTGAAATGTATTATCAATTTGCACGTAATTATCTGCAAGCAGAATAAATCCTTTGGCTATCCATGTATCGTAGGATGGGACCCGCTTAGCAAGGCTAAAAATGGATTGTTCTGAGCTGTCGTGCTCACTTCGCAAATACTGAATGTACGCCACGTAATACTGAGCTGCAGCACCCATTTCACTACGCGTACGCTCTCGGGTAACACTGAACTCTTTTAAGGCGAGGTTGTAGTCATCCGTTTCCAGACTTGATTTGGCGATAATAAAGTGGGCCTCCGTTATCACGTCGCCCGCAATCTTCTCTGAGCTCATTACAATTTCGGCTGCATCAATTGCCGATTGATAATCTTTTAGAAGGAAATTACAGTGCATCTGCCCAATCCTCGCGTCTATGATATTGCTCTTGTATTCGGCTATCTTTTCCAGCATAAGATATGCTTCAAGTGCATTTTCATAATCCTGCCTTTCATACATGATGGCTGCGCTCCTTGCCATTGATTTTTCCGTAAAGGGGTTATCAGCTGCTCCTTTCAACACATACTGATATCCTTTAAGAGATTGTGTAACAGAGGCGCTATCTCCAATCTTGCTTAGGCACTCTGCTCTGTAGAAGTTGGCGTTAATCGCGAACTGGCCTTCAGAAAATTTCTTCAGGTATTCCGAAAAATCCCTGACAGCAGATTCGCAGTCTCCCCTCAGATAAACTGTTTCTGCTGCCTCATAGATGGTAGAATCAGCATGAGCAATAGTGGTATTGGCAAAGGGCAGGTCCTTTATGTAGTCGAGGTACACAGACACATCACCTATCTCTACATATATGTTTTTCAATCCTACAAGCGCGTCTTTTGACTCACCGGAGCCAGGATAATCTTTTATGACACGCTTAAAAGTTACCAGTGCTATCTCGCTCTCACCTTTTCTGTTGTACTCCAGGGCCATATTGAGCAAACATTTTTTAACATAGCTGCTGCTTGGGTGCTCGTCAATGATCTTTTGATACCATGAGATCGAGCTGTCCACCTTTTCCAAATCAGAGTAACTTTTCGCAAGTTCGTATTTTGCATCATCCGTGTATATAGTGGTTGGGAAGTCCTTCAATAACATGTGCAGCTCACCCACTTTCTCGTTGTGTCTGCCCAAAACGCCAAGCGCGAGCCCCTTTTGAAAATGCGCGTAATCCGCGTCTATCATCCTTGTTTTGTCATCCTTAATGCTATCTGGCACAAGGTCGATTGCATTGTTATAATACTCAATGGCCGTTTTGAAGTCGTTACTGATAAAGTATCCGTCTCCAATTCTCAGGTGGGCGTCACCAGCTCGTGAAAAAATGCCGTAGCCTCCGCCAATAATCCTGCGTCTTTGAAAAACAGGTGCATCGTGACGCACAAATTTTCTGAACCAGGTATTGGAGTTTTCATAGTCCTTCTGTTTAAAGTAAGCATAACCCATATTGTAATTCACCTCATTAAACAACGCCAAGCTAAATGAAGTGTGTGCATAAATGAACTTATCGTAATTGTAAATTGCCCTCTTATAATTCTCTGACCTGTAATATGCCTCGCCCTTCCAATAAAAGGCTAGCGCTTCAATATTTTCATCGAACACATAGGTGTGAGATTTATCAAAAGAAGCAATTGCCTCGTTTAATTTTTTGTCGTTAAAAAGCTCAACACCTCTGTAGTAGGCAATTCTCTGATACGCTTCTTTTAGCTTATCGCTCTTGTTCTCAATCTTATCGAGCTGCTTCAATGCCCTCTTATAATTATTGGTACTCAAATACACCTTTACCAGGTATTCAATCGCCTCGTCTTTTTTATCACTGTTTGGATAGGTATTTATATACTTGTTGAGCGCGAAGATTGGCGTTAGCTTAAGATCATAAGAGAGCTTTGCGTAGTTATAGGCTGCGTCCTCCTGCATATCCTTGCTAAAGTCCATTTTGGATGCGGACCTAAAAGCGTAGCGAGCATATTTTTTCTTTTCCGTTTTCAAATAGCAGTCACCCAGATGATAGTATGCGTTTTGTGCCATCTCATCTTTGGTGTTCACCACTTGCTTTAGCAGCTTGATCGCCTCTTCAAATTGGCCGCTCTTGTAATAAGCATATCCCAGCTGGAACAAATCGGCCCGCATTGCGTGATGCCCCTCCTCCATGTATCTCTTTAAGTAGGGGATCGCTTCTTTGTACTTATTGGTAGCATAATATGCTTCTCCAATCAACCTGGATATTTCAGGGGCTCTTTTGGTATTTGCCGAATCGAGCAACGGGAGTGCATATTTGAGCAATTCTTTATGCTTCTTCTGCATGTAATAAATCTGAGCAATGTAATAGGGCACTATATGCTGAAAACTACCCTGCGTACTCAGCTTCTGAAAGCCCTTCATGGCAGTCTCGTAATCCTGATTCAAATAAGATATATGAGAATAATAATATATCGCCGGAGTCGAGTATTTGGTGTTGGCGTCTTTTATCTCGTAAAACAGGCTTCGGGCTCTCTCGACATCCTTCTTCACGAAATAGCTGTAGCCCAGTTTGAAGTAGTATTCTGAAAGCTCCTTATTGGTAAGGTCATAGATATCTACTTTATTGAACCAGCCGATGGCTTTGGTGTAGCTTCTCCTTCTGAATTTGTATTTACCCAAGTGGAAGTAGGCTGTTCTGACTTTCGGATTTTCCGAATGATTTTCTATAAAGCGGCGGAAAAGGAATTCTGCATCTTTATTGAATAGCGCCAAAGCGCAGAGGGCCTCGTAGTATTCAGCATTTACTCTAAGGTCTGAGTTTGGATCATCAATCTGTTCAATGGCATCCGAGAATGCGCGTTGCGCGGCACCGAATTGCTGCTTCTCATACAACTCTACCCCCATTTTGTAGGAGAGCATATTGTTGTTGTATTGTGCAGTTTCCTGGGCGCCAACCTCATTCAATACCAGAAACAGGATTAGCGCAATGATGCCCAACTTAATAATTAGAGAAATACCTTTCTCCTTAGCAAAAATGTTGCCTAGTTTCATCAGACATGATGTATAACAAATTATTTTCTAAAATTAGATATCTGTTACCCTAAGTACAGCCCTGTTGGCATAAGTTATCAACTTGCAAATGTTAAAAGGGAAGTGGGATGCTCACAAAAGTTGAAGGTGATAGTCCGAACGGCATCAGCCGGGTGGGTTTGTCCGTTCGCGATAGCGCGGGGGGGGTAAATAGAGCTGTAATTTCTTCTTGTCCTTTTGTCTTGATACAAAAGAACCAAAAAATCAAGGGTGCCTGCAAATTCGCTATAAATTGCAGCACACCGAAAATTCAATCTTTCAGTTTAATAATGATTTGCTACTCCTTAAAACTGATCAAGGCATAGCCTTGAATTTGACAAAACACAACCGAGCGGATGAGACAGGAGTTTTTTCTAAAGCTTGAATTACCTTATATTTGTACATACATGGGGCAACAACGAAGCAGCTGGACGCACTGGCATGAAAGTGGCAAAATTCAGTATACAGGCAACTATTTGGATGGTTTGCAGTCTGGTATGTGGATATCCTGGTATGATTGCCCTGAGCCATGTAATACGGAAACAGGTATATCCGCTATATTGTTTGGATGCGGTTCCGATGAGGGAAGATAAACCTTGAACACATGATGTGTTTGTTTCGGAAACGGGTCCTGCGGTTGGCCTTACGGGCGTGAAGGGGAGTCACATAAAAGAAAATCTCTTGAAAGCAAGTCAATTACTCGCATCCTGTTATACAGTCATAGCCTTCTATCTCGCTGGGATAACAGGTGTTCAGGCACAGGTAACCATTTGGAGCGAAGACTTCGCCACCAATTCCAATAACGACATTATCGGTAATGACAACAACGCCCCTGCCGGGGCTGACTGGACCACGAGTTGCCCAACCTGTAACAGAGTAAATGAATTCAGGGTAGAGGGAAACAGGATGCGGGTAGAGAATACGGACGAAATTGCCACCTGGACTTCTGAAATAATTTCTATTGCCGGTTATACGGGAGTTGATGCTACGGTATCCATTGATATGGATGACAATCAATTTGACGCCACAGATTGCATTACCATTTCCTATAAGTTAGATGGCGGAGCACAAACACAATTTCCTACTAACGGCAACTTATGCGATGATGGTATTGATCCAACGATAGCATCTGTTACCGGCCTTAACGGCACTACCATCCAAATAATTATTGAGGCCATAACAACCAACAATAATGAGGACCTGCATTTTGATGACATTTTTGTAACGGGCGACCCTTCACCCACCCTGATCAACGGACCCGGTTCCGGCAACACACTCGATTTCGATGGGAGTAACGACTATGTGGAAATAAGCAGTTCTTTTCCAGATATGGGCGGACAAAGTTTTACCATTACAGCATGGGTAAAACCCGATGACTTAGGTAGTACCGGACAACGCATCTGGTGCGATGACGAAACAAATTCCAGTGGCGGTTATGCACTATCACTTGGAGATCCCGGTAGCGGAAGGTTGAGGTTTTATACACGTGGTGTATCTCCGATAAGTTTAGATGTACCAGCTGCGAATAGCCTTACACTCGGTGAATGGAGTCACGTTGCTGTTGTGCACAATGCCACAGCCGGAACCAAGCAGATATATATCAACAGCATATTGGTTGCTAGCGCAACATATACCGGTACACTGGCTAATGCTGCAGGTCCGTCAAGTATTGGTGGTGAAACAAACGCGTCTAGTGAGTCGGGTAATAGATTTGATGGACAAATTGATGAGGTTTCCTTTTGGACTGCTGCTTTAACGCAAACCAACTTAAGAGACAATATGTGCAAGAAGTTAATAGGTTCAGAAGCCAACTTAATTGGCTATTGGCGTTTTGACGAATCTTCTGGAAGCATACTGGCTGATCACGCGAGTTCTTACCACAGCCAACTAACAAATATGGCACCGGCATCGGATTGGGTTACTTCGGGAGCGCCGCTCGGAAATACAAGTACACACCTATATACAACATCGTGGACAGGCCAATCCGTTTACCTGGCATCCCAGGAAGGTGACAGTTTAGGTGTATCAGCGGTATCCGGTATACCCAATGCAATCCACATTTACAATGTTGATGAGTTACCGAATGTAACAGCGGGCACTGATGGTTTAGGTGCAAATAACCAATATTTCGGAGTATTTAAGGTGGATGGTACCACCCCCACATACACAGCAACGTATTATTATAGAGAAAATGACGCATATCAGATCGGAGCTGTTGAATTGGGGGTGTACACCTATATCAGAGATAATAACGCTGACTTAATCTGGACAGACCCTTCACCAACGTTAAATATTACCACCAAAACATTAGACATGCCGGCTATGAATACGGAGTTTATTTTGGGAAACACTGTTTCACCATTACCCATAGACTTAATCCATTTTGAAGCAAATGCAAACACAGATAAAGTAGATTTACAGTGGATCACTGCTTCTGAAATCA
This sequence comes from Flavobacteriales bacterium, assembly GCA_012966015.1. Lineage (GTDB taxonomy): Bacteria > Bacteroidota > Bacteroidia > NORP154 > NORP154 > NORP154. Next base: position 9,715 of record DTRI01000200.1, read on the forward strand.
ACAACGATTATTTTACCGTAGAGCGCAGTAATGATGCCGTAACATGGGAAGATGTATTACTAATAAATGGCGCCGGTAACAGCAACACAACGATAGCGTATTACGAAACCGACTATGAGCCCCTGCAAGGCATTTCCTATTACCGGTTAAAACAAACAGATTTTGACGGTTCGTTTTTATTTTCTGCTATTGTTTCTGTCAACTTTGAGTCCGAAAGCCCAGGTACGGGTATACTCAGGGTATTCCCATGTCCGGTAACTGCAGGAGAAAAAATTCAGGTTATGATTAGCAATATGCAGGCACCTGAAGTGCTGCTTGAGCTGAGGGATCTCACTGGCAGAACGCTGCGTACCAGCATCGTATCTACCCTTGACCAGCAGCACAAACTAACAAGTATTACTACAGTGGCGGATATGTCGGCAGGTGTATATTTACTTACAGCAAGCACGGGAAAGCAACTGCTAAGCAAGAGAGTGATCATTCTATAATGGTAACAACCGCAAGTTGCGAGCGGGGGTTTTTCTAAAGCTTGGATTACCTTATATTTGTACGGGTATTGACAACATGGATGTAGTCTGCAATCAACTTTCGATCATGGGGTTGATGATGCGCCGAAACAATGCAATGCAGGACAGCGTGGTGGAATTTATACAGAAAAACACAGTAACGAAATGATTGTATACACCTTCATTTTTAAAGATGGCAAACAATTCCGTTTTGAGGTAGACGAGGAGGGAGATACTTCCGTTGAATCTCCAGATCAACCAGTCGAGGAGTGGCTCAAGCTGGAAAACGGGAAGTGTGACGGCTGTGGAATACCTGAAGGCGAGCGTAAGACCTGTCCTGCCGCCTTGTCGATTCAGCCGATTCTGGCCTCTTTTGGAGGCCGATTCTCTCATGAAACGGTCAAGGTTATTGTGGAGATGAATGATGTGGAGGTGCATGGATCAATGTCCACCCAGAACGCAGTACGGTCGTTGATGGGATTGCGCCTCGCGTTGTCGGCCTGTCCCGTGATGAAAATGCTTCGGCCCATGGCGCGCTTTCATGTACCCTTCGGTGGGATGGAACATTCCCTCTTCCGTTTTGTGGGGATGCACCTGATATCAGAACATCTTCGCCGGGAGAAGGGTCACTCTTCAAACCAAGATCTTTCGGGGCTCCGGGACTTGATCCATCGTCTCCACGAGGTGAACCAGAAACTGGCTGACCGGATTCGGTTGGGGGCGGAGAGAGACGCCACTGTCAACAGCCTGGTTGTTCTCGATACGCTTGCGTCGATTCTCAAAATGGACATCGATTCGAGCCTGGAAAAATTGAAGCCCTATT
>DTRI01000201.1 GCA_012966015.1 Flavobacteriales bacterium
CCCCAGATACACGGCTCAATTGGACTTTGCCAAGAGATACATCGAAAAAGACGACTTGATAGACACTGTACATATGATTTATGAAGTTGTTCCTCCAGTATTAAAATCTATCGGTAAGATTAAAAACCCATGGCCAAATGTGGATGCCCATTCCGGTGCACTTCTGGTTCATTACGGAATGGAAGAATATGACTTCTACACGGTTTTATTTGGGGTCTCAAGAGCCCTGGGTGTATTGGCACAGCTAACATGGGACAGAGCACTGGGCCTACCCATTGAACGACCGAGCTCTACCACCACCGAATTAATTAAACAAAAGCTGCAGATCGCATAAGTGCGTTTTAGCGTTTAGTTATGGGTACCTTCAAAATTCAGGGTGGAAATAGTTTACAGGGAGAGCTGAATCCTCAGGGAGCAAAGAACGAAGCATTGCAGGTTTTATGTGCGGTGCTGCTCACCTCAGAAAAGGTGACGATTAAAAACCTACCGGCCATCAGAGATGTGCTTTTTCTGATTGACTTACTCAGGAATATCGGTGTGGGTGTTGAAAAACTCAATGATCACGATTATACCTTTGAAGCTGATAACATCGATCTCGACTACTTAAAATCAGCGGATTTTCGCGAGCACGGAGCGCAGCTACGCGGCTCTATCATGGTCATTGGACCCTTGCTGGCAAGATTTGGGAAGGTAGTTATCTCAAGCCCAGGCGGCGACAAAATTGGCCGGCGGAGACTAGATACTCATTTCATCGGATTTGAAAAGCTCGGCGCTAAATTTGAATTTGATTACGCCAATAGATTATATTCTGTCGAGAGCGACTCACTCACAGGAGCATATATGCTCCTAGATGAAGCATCTGTTACGGGAACAGCAAACATTGTTATGGCAGCCTCAATGGCCAAAGGGACAACAACCATATACAATGCTGCATGCGAACCCTACTTGCAGCAACTGTGTAAAATGTTGACCGACATGGGTGCCAACATCTCAGGCATTGGGTCCAACAGGCTCGAAATTGAGGGCGTAGATTCGCTTAGAGGATGTGACCACAGTATTCTCCCCGATATGATTGAAGTTGGAAGCTTTATAGGCCTGGCGGCAATGACAAATTCTCAGATAACGATTAAAAATGTTGCTTATGATGAGCTGGGAATTATTCCAGAAACATTCAGGCGGCTCGGCATCAAGCTGGAAAGAAAAGGCGATGACATCTACATTCCAAAGCAAGATTCTTACGAGATTGAAAATTATATAGATGGCTCTATATTAACCGTTGCCGACGCCATCTGGCCTGGTTTCACGCCAGATTTATTGAGTATTGTACTGGTGGTGGCAACGCAGGCAAAGGGAAGCGTTCTGATTCATCAAAAAATGTTTGAAAGCAGACTTTTCTTTGTCGATAAACTAATAGACATGGGTGCACAGATAATCTTATGTGACCCACACAGAGCCACCGTGGTAGGCTTGAATCGCACGCAAGCACTCCGCGGTATAGAGATGACCTCACCAGACATCCGGGCGGGTGTGTCGCTGCTAATTGCTGCGCTCTCCGCGGAAGGGACCAGCACTATCCATAATATTGAACAGATCGACCGTGGATACGAGAATATTGACCTGCGCCTCAACGCTATAGGCGCCCAGATAGAGAGGATACAATAAAAATTCTTATCTTCGCGTTATCATTTTATGAGAAAAAGAACAAATATATTGTTGATTGTAGCCCTTCTCGCTTTCACAGTTACAAGCTTTATTAATAAAGCGAATTTAACTGGCGATGGAGATACAGTTGTGGGCCTGAGCGTTGGAAATGAGGCTCCGGAGCTGGTTTTTAATAACCCCGAAGGAAAGTCTATCGCCCTATCGTCTTTAAGGGGAAAAATGGTGCTGCTGGATTTTTGGGCGTCCTGGTGTGGACCTTGTCGTCGTGATAACCCCAACGTAGTCCGTTCCTACCATCAGTACAAAGAACAAAAGTTTCAAAACGCTAAAGGCTTCACAGTATATAGCGTGTCGCTAGACCGTGCTATGGCGGCCTGGAAAGCGGCAATTGCAAAAGATAAGCTCGAGTGGGAATACCACGTAAGTGATCTTATGGCCTGGTCATCGGCAGCAGCAAGGGTATATGGTGTAAGATCAATTCCCAGTAATTATTTGCTTGACGGAAACGGAATAATAGTTGGTAAAAACCTAAGAGGCCCAGCACTACAAGCTGCATTGGAAAAAAATCTAAAACCGTCTAAAACCAAGAAAGAATCGAAGGCCGCAGCGGATGCCGAACTCCACATGACTAAATAACCGCGATAAACCCAATCGTTGCGCGGTGATTTTTCAAATAATAGACAGTACGTATAAAAAGAGTTTTGGTGAGGTTGCTTTCCTCACCTTTTTTATAAAAGTATGTCATATTGGCTTAACTCTGGAATGGCAGGCTATTTGATTTTATTAAATACCTATTCAAAAACTCTGTTAAAAGAGATAGAATTAACGAATAACTGATAATATGTCAGAGAAGAAGGACAAAAACGAGCATATAAAGGAAAAATTGTCGGAAAACGGCATTCCTATGGACAATTCAGAGGCAAATGATGATGCTGGTGCAGGACAGGCAAAAGAGCCCTCCTCCGCTGAGGATGCGGCTGACAAGCCTGAGGTGGAGCTATCTGAAGAAGAAAAGCTAAAGAATGAGAATACAGATCTGAATAATCGATTTTTGAGGCTATACTCCGAATTCGACAATTTTAAACGTCGCACAGCTAAAGAAAGGGTTGAATTATACAAGACCGCAGGAGAAGAAATTATTTTAGCCCTGTTGCCAGTATTAGATGATTTGAATCGAGCGATCATTTCAAATGAAGACAATAGCAATCTTGAGTCTGTTAAAGAAGGATTCAAGCTGGTGGAGGGAAAGCTGAAAACTGCCCTAGAGAAAAAAGGCCTTGAAAACATGAACTCTCTTCACACAAAGTTCGATACCGATATGCATGAGGCCATTACTAATATCCCGGCACCAAAAAGGAAACTGAAAGGGAAAGTGGTGGATGTTATCGAGAAAGGTTACTTGCTGAACGGCAAAGTAATTCGATACGCTAAAGTTGTTGTCGGAAATTAAAAGCACTCATTTGGAAACCATGTCAAAACGAGATTATTACGAAGTTCTGGGATTATCTAGAGGTGCTTCTGAAGCCGAAATAAAAAAGGCATACCGAAAAATGGCAATTAAATATCATCCGGATAAAAATCCCGATGACAAATCTGCCGAAGATAAATTCAAAGAAGCAGCGGAAGCTTATGAGGTTATAAGTAATCCTGAGAAAAGAAACCGCTATGATCAGTTTGGCCATGCGGGCATGGGTGGTGCAGCGGGAGGACATGGTGGTGGTATGAGCATGGATGATATCTTCAGTCAGTTTGGAGATGTTTTTGGTGGTTCTAACCCCTTTGAAAGCTTCTTTGGTGGAGGACAAAGAGGAGGCCGCCGGGTCAACCGTGGGGCGAATTTACGTGTGAAGATTAAGCTTACCCTTGAGGAAGTTGCAACCGGGGTTGAAAAGAATATTAAGGTTGACAAATACGTGGGATGCGATTCCTGCGATAGCTCTGGCGCCGAAGGAGGTGGTTCATTTAGTTCGTGCCTAACATGTAATGGATCAGGAAGGGTGACCCGTGTTGCCAACACAATTCTGGGAAGCATGCAAACGGCTTCTACCTGCCCGAGCTGTGGCGGAGAGGGGCAAACGATAACAGACAAGTGTAACACCTGCTTTGGTGACGGAATTGTAAAGGACAACGAAACAATAAATCTGGAAATCCCAGCCGGCGTAGAGGATGGAATGCAGCTTTCTGTAACGGGGAAGGGGAACATGGGTCCTCGCAATGGTGTTGCAGGGGATCTTATAGTATTAATCGAAATTTTGGAACATCCAGAGCTGAAGAGAGATAACAATAACCTTTTCTATGATCTCTATCTCCATATGTCTGATGCAGCACTGGGCGCAACAACAGAAGTGCCGACCTTACAAGGACGAGCAAAAATTAAGATTGACGAGGGAACACAATCGGGAATGCTATTGCGATTGAAAGGCAAAGGGCTGCCAAGCCTTAATGGATATGGCCATGGAGATTTGCTGGTTAATATCAATGTTTGGACACCTCAGAAGCTTTCAAAAGAGGAAAAGAAATTGCTGGAAAGGCTTAAGGATTCCGATAATTTCAAGCCCAATCCATCCAAAAACCACAAGGGCTTTTTCGAAAAAATGCACCAGTATTTTAAGTAGGTTGCTGAGTGCCTTGTCAGAATTTTATTTGGTTTCTCAAGACAAATAGGAGTTCTTATACAGATTCATTAACTTTGAGGTGTACACCCAAATTTTAATCAAAACGAATTGAGATGGCTCTCTCTAACAGCCCTAAAATATTTACGTTTTTCCTTGGGGCTGCAATTGCATTGCTTGTTAATGGCAATTCCCTCTTTGCGCAGAATAGCACCTGGGAACAGGTTCACGGAATTCTTCAACAAAGCTGTGCAGGAGCCAGCTGTCACGACGGCAGCACGCCACTGACCTTGCTGGGAACTGAATCTGATATATATAACAACCTGATAAACATCAACCCTACAAATCCCGAAGCATTTACGAGAGGATATAAATTGGTAGACCCTGGTTATCCACATCTCAGCTACCTGCTCAAGAAAGTCAATAATGGATTGGATTCTGACAATGATTTGGACACCATAGCGCTGGGCGACCCAATGCCTTCTGCACTACTCGCGTTGAGCAATGAAGACATCGATCTTATTAATGCATGGATCGTTAATGGAGCTCCTCAAACGGGAATTGTGGTGGACACTGCCCTGATAAACGACTATCACAATGGCATGGGATTACCTCAAAAGACTCCCCCGCCCGCACCACCCGCTTCAGAGGGTTTTCAAATTCATTTGGGACCCATTTTCTTAAGCCCGAATAATGGAATTGACGACAATGAAAAAGAGTTTTTCATGAAGTACAAGCTGCCCTTTATCTCCGATACCATGGAAGTCACACGAATTGAATCCTTCATTGATGTTGAGTCGCACCACTATATAATCTACAAGTTCGATGATGCCCAATCGGCTAACAATGTTAACAAAAAAGGCTTGAGAGAGGTGACCGGCTTTTTTGACGCGTTCACCGATGGAACAACAATGGTTGCGGCCTGGCAAAATTCAACTGACATTAATCTCCCACCAAACACTGCTTATTTTTGGGAGCCCAATTTAATATTGGATCTCAATCTACACGTAAGAAATTACAACCCCGATTCGGTTTTAAAAGCTGAGATTTATACCAATGTATACTTGCAACCAAAACAAACTAATACCATTGAAATGATCTCGGATTTGGTGTTATTCAATACGATTCCGTTGCAATTCGTGCCTTGCAGTCTCAGTCAATTCTGCATCCCGGGTGACAGCCAGGATTACACTTTTGTTGGCAATGTTACATCAAATAATCTGGAAGGGTTATCCAGCAGTGACAGTATGTACATATGGATGCTTTCATCTCACACACACAAGTACGGAGTGGGTTTTAACATATACGAAAGAAACCCCGGTGGGCCTAATAGCGAAAAAGGAACCCAGGTTTACGATGGGTTTTACAACTTCGGTTATACTTTCAATCAGGGGTTTTATGATTATGAAGACCCGGCCGTTCGATATTTTGACCCAAACGATTTCGTGCTGAAAGCAGGTGATGGGTTGGTTCATGAGGCCACTTTTAATAATACATCTACCACGGATGTTGGTTTTGGATTAACAACGGAAGATGAGATGATGCTTACCTTCTTTCAGTATACCAAAATTAGGCCTGCGTCTGCCAACCCTTCCAGTATAACGGAAAGGCAGCCTAACAATCTGGTATCCTTATATCCAAATCCGACCACAAATACTGTCACGATTTCCATTAAATCAACGCATTCAAATGCATCTTCCAAGAGATTATTCTACCTGCATGACCTGGTGGGCAAGGAAGTTGCTCGCGAGAATTTCGCTGCCGGGAAATCTGAATTGGTGTTCAGTAAAGGGGTTCTTAAGTCAGGCGTGTATCTCTATGAGGTGCGCGACAATGGTGTATCTGTCGGCAATGGTAAGCTAATTCTCTATTAAGAGTTCTGTGGCACTTTCATAATCGGACAGCCGTCCAATTCCTATTACTTACTTATGCTATGCCAGAAGTACTACTTAGCACCGAGAATATAACCAAACAATACGCTAACCACCTTGCGCTGGATGCCGTTTCCATTTCAGTTCAGGAACAACGCATTTTTGGGCTGTTGGGGCCCAACGGGGCCGGAAAAACCTCCCTGATCAGAATCATCAATCAAATTACGGCCCCCGATAGTGGAACCATTTTATTTGAAGGAAAGCCACTGCAACCCAACAACGTAGAGAAAATAGGATACCTGCCTGAAGAAAGAGGTTTATACAAAAAGATGAAAGTTGGGGAGCAATCATTGTACCTCGCCCAGCTTAAAGGCCTTTCGAGGCCCGATGCGTTAAACAGATTAAAATATTGGTTCGAAAAGTTTGAGATTCAAAGCTGGTGGAACAAGAGGGTCGAGGAGCTCTCCAAGGGCATGCAACAAAAAATACAGTTTATTACCACCGTCCTTCACGAGCCAAAGCTGCTGATTTTTGATGAGCCTTTTACCGGGTTTGACCCAATCAACACAGAACTTATTAAAAGTGAGATCCTCGAGCTAAAGGAAAAAGGCACTACAATCATCTTTTCTACCCATAATATGGAATCCGTCGAGGAGCTCTGCGATGATATAGCCCTAATTAATGCCTCCAAATTGATTTTAGAAGGCTCCATGCAGGATATCAAAAAGTCGTTCAGGACGAACACCTATGAATTGACATTTAAGGGTAGCGTGGATGCATTTTCACGGCATCTGAACGGGAACGAGCTGATCGACAAGGTGGAATCCAATGGATCCACAAGGGCAACGGTTAAACTAGGCGGCAGTGATGGCAGCTTGAACAAGCTGTTGGAAGGCCTGCTACCAGTGGTAGAGATAGAAGCGTGTAATGAAGTTATTCCACAGATGCGCGAAATATTCATCAGGGCCGTTGGAGGAAGCTCAATATAGAGAAGTGGAGATGAACAATCAGTCTAGCTCAAATAGTATGATATACCGGCGTAGTCCCCGGGAAAAGGAACGGGGGGGGAAAGTATACCCTGTCCGCGGTCACTCCTTTTTAAATACAATCAATTTATTGCGGAACAGCTGTGAATAAGATCCTGCTCATCATAAAACGGGAATACCTGACGAGGGTGAAAAAAACATCCTTCATTGTCATGTCTATCCTGGGACCCTTGCTCATTGCCGGGCTCTTGCTCCTTGTCATCTGGATGGGAATGGCTGAAAATCAAAACCAGAAATTGCTGGTAATCGATGACCTGTATCCCACATTTTCCGATTTACAGAACAAAAGCACCGACCTGGTACAGTTCGATTACCAGAATATATCCCTGGATGATGCCAAAAAGTTGCTCTACAATTCAGACTATACGGCCATCCTTCACATACCCTCCAACATAACCTTTGGCAAAACGGCACAGCTGTTCTTTGACAAACAACCCAGCGTGGTAGTGCACCGGATCATCGAAACGAAAATAGAAGGGCTACTGGAAGGAATTAATTTGAAGCAGTACAACATAAGCAGGGAGGATTTCTATAATGTAAAGATCGATTTCCAACTTCACACAATCAGGTATAAAAAATCTGGCGAGGAGGAAGAAGTCAACCGGGAAGCGGCATATGTTGGGTTTGCTTTCGGGTTTTTCATTTACATGTTCATTTTCCTCTACGGCGTTCAGGTAATGCGCGGAGTTATTGAAGAGAAAACCAGCAGGATCATAGAAGTCATTATTTCATCTGTTAAGCCTTTTCAGTTGATGATGGGCAAAATTGTAGGTGTGGCGATGGTGGGCCTTACGCAATTTGCCATCTGGACTTTACTAACAGTTATTATCGTTGGGGGTGCTCAATCTGTACTCTTCGATCTGAATTTTGATCCGTCCAGCTTAGACAATGTGCAGATGACCACTGAAATGATGAAGGAGCTTCAAACGGACAAATCCTTCACCACAAAAGATGTTATAGATCCCAACAATCTCATTTTCAGGATCAACTGGCCCCTCATGCTGGGAATGTTTGTGTTCTACTTTTTAGGAGGCTACCTCTTGTACAGCGCAATGTTTGCAGCTATTGGAGCCGCCGTGGACAGCGAAACAGATACACAGCAATTTATGCTGCCCGTAAGCCTGCCCTTGATCCTCGCCTATGTAATGTCTGTCTTCATTATCCAAAATCCTGAAGGGCCGGCAGCTTTTTGGTTTTCGATAATACCCTTCACCTCACCGGTAGTGATGATGGTGAGGGTGGCCATGGGCATAAGTTTTTCGGATATATGGGAATTACTGCTATCCATGTCTTTGCTCATCGCCACTTTCGTGTTTATGACCTGGCTGGCTGGTAAGGTGTATAAAACCGGCATTCTCATGTATGGCAAAAAAGCCTCCTACAGAGAAATCTGGAAGTGGCTCTTCTATTAATGGCATGAAAACAGTTGCCATCATAGACCTGGGAACCAACACCTTTAACCTTTTAATTGTCGAGCTCCCCCCCACTGACCCGCCAGACATAATCTTCAAAACAAAAATGCCTGTGAAACTGGGCCTGGGCGGCATTAACGAAGGAACAATTTCCGATGCAGCGTTTCAGCGCGGACTATCCGCACTTGGAACCTACAAAGAAAAGATTGCCGAATACGATGTGGAAGAAATCTATCCTTTGGCAACCGCAGCCATCCGAAGTGCAAACAATGGCGTGGATTTTGTAAATGAAGTTCTCAAGTCGCTTCAAATGAAAATTGATGTAATATCCGGAGACCGCGAGGCTGAATTAATTTATGAAGGAGTTAAACAAGCACTCGACCTTGGCGACGAGTATTCTCTCATCATGGACATTGGAGGTGGAAGCACTGAGTTCATCATCGGAAACCAACATGAAATTCTTTGGAAGAAAAGTTTTAACCTTGGCGTTGCCAGAATTCTGGATAAGTTCCAGCTCTCAGATCCATTATCTGAAGTCAACGTTGAGGACCTGCGGGAATTCCTAATGATGGAAATACAAGAGATGTTCGGAAAAGCGGAAGAATACAAGATCGATTCATTGGTAGGATCATCGGGCTCATTTGAATCCCTCGCTGAAATGATCCAGCACATCAACAAAGAGCGAAAAAGTTATGTGGGCCGTACAGAGTTCCAATTTGATCTGGAACAATTGAAAAGCATGCATCGTGAGCTATTGAAATCATCGGTTTCTGAGAGGAAGAATTTGAAGGGTCTGGTCGATTTTCGGTTAGACACGATCGTATTGGCGAGCATCTTTATTGATTTAGTCATAGAAAAGTTGAATATTAGTAACTTGAGGCTGTCTACCTACTCCTTGCGGGAAGGTGTAATGTCAGAACTTGCAAAACAATAAAGCGGATCATGTCAAAAATATTAATCATAGATGATGAGTCCAGTATTCGAAAGTCCCTTCGGGAGGTTTTGGAATATGAGAAGCACGAGGTAGAGGAAGCCGCGGATGGAGCTACAGGACTCAAGATGATCAAGTCGGATGGCTTTGACGTGGTGCTCTGCGACATCAAAATGCCCAAAATGGATGGCGTGGAAGTGCTCGACAAAGTAATTGCGCTGGGTTCAGACATTTCTTTTGTAATGATCTCCGGGCATGGAGACATAGATACAGCTGTAGAAGCCATCAAGAAAGGCGCCTTTGACTTCATCTCCAAGCCCCTGGACCTAAACCGCCTCCTCATAGTAATTCGCAATGCTACTGAAAAATCGGAGCTTATCACCGAAACCAAGGTTTTAAAGAAAAAGATCAGCAAGGCATACGAAATGGTAGGTGAATCAAAGGCCATTGTTGAGATCAAGACAATGATTGAAAAAGTGGCGCCAACCGATGCCCGCGTTTTAATTACCGGTGAAAATGGCACTGGAAAGGAAGTGGTAGCACGCTGGCTTCACGAGCAGAGCAACAGGGCAAAAGGCCCTTTTATAGAGGTAAACTGCGCGGCAATCCCTTCGGAGCTCATAGAAAGTGAACTGTTTGGCCATGAAAAGGGTGCTTTTACCTCCGCTATTAAGCAGCGCAAGGGAAATTTCGAACAAGCAGAGGGGGGGACCCTGTTCCTGGATGAAATTGGCGACATGAGCTTGTCGGCACAATCAAAAGTGCTAAGGGCATTGCAAGAGAACAAAATAATGCGCGTGGGAGGCGAAAAGGACATCAAAGTAAATGTGCGCGTGATTGCCGCTACCAACAAGGAACTGAGTGCCGAAATTGAAAACAAGAATTTTAGAGAAGACCTCTACCACCGGTTGAGTGTAATCTTGATTCACGTGCCATCCCTGGATGCGCGCAAAGAGGATATTCCCATACTGACAGCGTATTTTGCGGAGCAAATATGCAAGGAATCAGGCATGCAGCTAAAATCCTTTTCCAAAGATGCCATTGCAGAGCTCAAAAAGCTAAAATGGACGGGCAATGTAAGGGAACTACGGAATGTGGTAGAACGCCTTATTATTCTCGGGGACAAGAGCATTACGGCCAGGGATATCGCCAGTTATGTGAAGAAGTAATCCCGTTCTTCGCCTACTCTACCGCTATCCCGAACCCGAGGACTGTTACTGCGTATATTTATTAACGTTGGCGGTAATTTTGAATGAAAGAAACAATGAACATAGGTAATACGCATGCACGGAAAGTTGCTCAGTTTGACGGTCACACAGGGGCAATTTACACCTTAGAACCTGCAACTGAGCCCCACCTGTTCTATTCAGGCAGCGATGACAGAATGGTAGTGGAGTGGAATTTGGCAGACCCCCATCAAAATCGGGCAATTGCCAAGCTCACCGAAAAGGCATTTGCACTGAAATACCTACCCGAAAAACAACTCCT
>DTRI01000202.1:0-5560 GCA_012966015.1 Flavobacteriales bacterium
TTGACAATTTGGGCCGCCATATCAAATTTTGAAGAAAATGAGAAGGGCAGCCTGGAACCGGGGAAAGCTGCAGACTTTGTCATTTTGGATCGTGACATAATAAAAGCCGATTTGAGTGAAGTTCAAAATATAAGGGTGCTGAAAACGTTTATTAATGGAGAACAGGTTTATTCGTCCTACTAATGCTGCGAAGCTCATTCATACTGCTCATTTGTTTATTTACCTCTGTACTACTTGCACAAGATGAGAAATGGGATAGAAAAACACTGAAGAAAGCCAGAACTGCCAGTCAGCTTTCCTACCTGACAAAAGTTGAAAAAGATGTGATCTTTTACTCCAATCTGGTCCGAATGAACCCTCTGTTATTTGAAAAGACCTTTCTACAGACTTACATCAAGAAAAACGAAATGGAGCCCAATACGTGGATCAGTTCCTTAAAGATTGCACTTCGAAAAACAGAGCCGATGAACGAATTGATCCCTAGAGAAGATCTCTATAAAGCGGCAAAGAAACACGCCATTGACATGGGAAAATCTGGAAAAATTGGCCATAAGACCTCCCGGGGCAAATCCTTTGACGATCGCATGAAGCATCTTGATAAGGCCTACCACCAAGTGTATGAGAATTGCAACTACGGTTTTGCCGACGGACTCTCAATAGTTTGTGATTTATTGATAGATATGGATGTGCCTGATGCCGGACACAGAAAGACGATACTCAACCCGGCGCTAAGGTATATCGGCACATCAGTACAACCCCATAAAGAATATCAGGTTAACTGCGTGCAGGACCTCGGAAGTTAAACCTTTATCCTCCCTTTCAATATTTACCGATTTATTTTAGCTTTGTCTATCTTTCATAATTCCCCTGAAAGAAAAAACTCTTATGGAAGTACAAAGGTTGTTTGACATTCCTTACTACCAATTGGAAAACTTTCCAAAGCAGGATGCTTTTTGCACCAAGGTCAACGGTCAATGGGTAAAAACCTCCACAGCAGAATTTATTGAACAGGTTAACTATGTTTCGGCAGGTCTCATTCAGTTGGGAATACAGAAAGGAGATAAAGTTGGGCTGGTTTCTTCCAACAACAGGACTGAGTGGAACATTGTTGATATCGCCATACTCCAGATTGGAGCGATTGATGTTCCGGTGTACCCGACGATCACTGAAGCAGACAATAAATTTATCTTCAACGATGCCGAAGTAAAATTCTGCTTTGTATCTGATTCAGAGCTGTCAGCAAAAATTAACAACATCAAAGATGAAATACCGTCCCTGAACGAAATATACACCTTCGATACCGTGGAAGGAGCAAAATCCTGGAAAGAGATCCTTGAGGCGGGAAAAACCGCTGGTAATGATACTGTTCAAGAGCGCAAGTCTGATGTAGAAGAACAGGATTTGGCAACGTTAATCTACACTTCCGGAACCACTGGTACACCTAAAGGGGTTATGCTCTCGCACAAAAACATCGTTAGTAATGCCAAGGCTTGCAACCCAATGCTACCGATAGATGAGCATTCCAGGGCATTGAGCTTTCTACCCGCTTGCCATATTTATGAGAGAATGATGCATTACATGTTCATGTACATTGGCGTCTCGATTTATTTTGCTGAAACCCTGGATACCATTGGCGAAAACCTCAAAGAGGTAAAGCCGCATGGGTTTACAGCTGTTCCGCGTTTACTTGAGAAAGTATACGATAGCATTGTAAACAAAGGCAAAGAATTAACTGGAATTAAGAAGAAGCTCTTCTTCTGGGCGCTGGATCTGGGACACCGTTACGAATTGAATGGCGCCAATGGCTGGTGGTATGAATTACAATTGGCTTTGGCCAGAAAAATCATATTCATCAAATGGAAGGAGGGTCTTGGTGGCAACGTGGGAGTAATAGCATCCGGAAGTGCTGCATTGCAACCTCGATTAGCCAGGGTTTTTACTGCAGCGGGCATTCCAATTATGGAGGGTTACGGACTTACAGAGACTTCACCAGTTGTGTCAGTGAACAGCTACCATCCGAACGGCGTTATGTTCGGAACTGTTGGTAAACTCTTGCGGGATGTAGAGGTTAAGATTGCTGAAGATGGCGAAATCTTAATCAAAGGACCGTGCTTAATGATGGGATATTACAAGCGCGACGACCTAACAAAGAAAGCAATCGATGAAGATGGATGGTTCCATTCAGGCGACATTGGCGAAATGGTGAACGGAGAGTTTTTGAAGATTACAGATAGAAAAAAGGAAATATTTAAGACATCTGGAGGGAAATATGTTGCGCCACAAGTTATCGAAAACAAATTGAAGCAATCATTTTTCATTGAGCAGGTAATCGTAATTGGTGAATATCAAAAACACCCGGCTGCCCTGATAGTACCATCATTTGAGTTTCTAAAAAAATGGTGTGTTGACTTAGGGATGGATACGGAGTCAAATAAAGAAATAATCAAGGATGAAATCGTGATACATAAAATTAAAGAGGAGGTCCATAAGATCAACAAAGAATTTGGCAGTTGGGAGCAGATCAAGAAGTTCGAGCTGCTAGACAGAGAGTGGACAGTTGAAGATGGAGAATTAACACCAACCCTAAAATTGAAAAGAAAAAATATTCTAAACAATAATCGGGCTCTATTCAACAAAATATATGAGTTGGAAGAGCCTTTGAATTAATCGACAATTTCTTAATTTTAAGATGCAAATCATTAAAAACAACGAGTTATGAGTTTATTATCACCGCTAGAAATGCTCTACAAGTGGGAGAGCGAATCACCGAATAAGATTTATATGCGCCAACCTATCGATGGTGTTTATCACAAGCTGTCGTGGAGGGAAACCGCCACCGAAGTGCGAAAAATGGCAGCGGTGCTGAAGGGGTTGGATATACCACCCAACAGCAAAATCGGCATCCTGTCTAAAAATTGTATGCATTGGATCTTGTCTGATCTAGCCATTATGATGGCGGGCCACGTTTCTATTCCTATGTATCCGAATCTGAAAGACACTTCTATTAGGCAAATAATGGATCACAGCGAAGCCAAGGTACTTTTTGTGGGAAAGCTCGATGACTATCCCGCCATGAAGCCAGGTGTTGCAGATGATGTGTATTGTATTAGCTTTCCTCATTACCCACATACAGAATACGATCAGTGGGATGATTTAACTGCGAAAGTAGAGCCGATAACAGAAAACATTGTTCGAGGCCCGGATGAGATAGCAACCATCATTTACACTTCAGGAACCACGGGCATACCGAAAGGTGTCGTACATAAATTCTACAACTTTTCATTTGCTGCAACACATGCATTGGGAACTATAGGATTGGACAGCAGTGATCATTTCTTTTCTTATTTGCCTTTATGCCACATAGCGGAGAAACTGCTCGTGGAGATGGGCGGATTGTACACTGGAGGTAGCGTTGATTTTGCAGAGTCTTTGGAATCCTTTGCACAAAATTTGGCCTATTCATCCCCTACCGTATTTTTGGGAGTACCAAGAATTTGGACAAAGTTCCAGCAGGGAATTCTGGGAAAATTACCACAGAAAAAAATGGATACATTATTGGGTATCCCCATTATATCAGGCCTTATTAAAAAGAAGATCAGAAAAGGCCTTGGGCTTAACGAGGCGAAAAATGTGTTTACCGGCGCAGCCCCAACACCTGCTTCTCTGATTATATGGTTCTCTAAACTTGGCATCAACATCCAGGAAGCATATGCGATGACGGAAAATTGCTGCTACTCGCACGTTACGCTAAACGACAAGATCAAGATTGGATATGTGGGCGCTGCTTTGCCTCATTGCGATGTGAAATTGAGCGAAGAGCAGGAAATCATGATTAAACATGATGCGTTGATGAACGAGTACTACAAAGAGCCTGAGATTACAGCGGAAACAATTATAGATGGTTGGCTTCATACAGGTGATAAAGGGGAGATTGATTCGGAAGGATTCCTGAAGATCACAGGAAGAGTGAAGGACTTGTTTAAAACGAGTAAAGCCAAATATGTTGCGCCCTCACCCATTGAGCTTAAACTTTCAGTGAATAGCGATATTGAACAGGTTTGCGTAGTAGGAATCGGACTTCCTCAACCCATTGCATTGCTTCATTTGTCATTAGACGCAAAGGAAAAAGACAGAGGCGTGGTGGAAGCCGGCCTGATAGAAACACTTGAAGCGGTCAACCCAGTCCTCGATCATCACGAACAACTCACCAAATTAGTCGTATTAAAGGATGAATGGACCGTTGAAAACGGCTTGATAACACCAACGATGAAGGTGAAAAGAGGTGAATTGGAAAAAATACACACTTCAAAATACGAAGGTTGGTACGAATCCGAAGGGTCCATTATTTGGGAATAGGAAACTGTTTGGATAGAAGATGACTCATTTCAAGCATAGAAATGTATTGATTACCGGTGGTGCCAGTGGTATAGGAAAGCTCATGGGCCAGATAATGGCCAAAAAGGGCGCCACTATCATCATCTGGGACATTAATGAGGCAAACATGAAGATCGCCGCAAAGGAGATCAAAGACCTTGGAGGTAAGGTAATCACCAACAAAGTTGATGTCACCGACAATAAGCTCGTTTACAAGCTGGCACAAAAGGTGAAGGAGAAGGTTGGGAACGTCGATGTCCTTATTAACAATGCGGGAATTGTTACCGGTAAACCTTTTTGGGACTGTACAGACGAGGAGTTGAAAGCCACTATGGATGTAAATACACTGGCCTTATTTTGGACAGTAAAAGCATTTTTACCGGATATGATTGAAGCCAACAGCGGTCATATCGTAACCATCTCTTCGGCTGCAGGCATGGTTGGGGCTACCCGGCTAACCGACTACAATGCCAGCAAATTTGCGGCATTTGGCTTTGATGAATCCTTGCGCATGGAATTCAAAAGACGCAAGATGAATATCAGGACAACGGTGGTTTGCCCCTATTTCATCAATACGGGAATGTTCAAGGGTGTTAAAACACGGTTTCCAGCGCTGCTGCCTATCCTGGAAGAAGACGTGGTTGCCAGGAAAATTGTGAGGGCTATTGAAACGAATAAAGCCCGGCTCATTATGCCCGGACTGGTGTACAGCTCCTGGGTGATGCGCTACCTTCCCGTTTCTGCATTCGACTGGATCTCATCCTACCTGGGTGTATCAACTGCAATGGATGAATTTATTGGAAGGGAGAACGATATATCTCCTCAATCTGGCGACTAGCGTGTTGATCCTTTAGCTTTCATAATACCGCGGAACTTCGCTACTTCACGCCTAAGCGGCTAATATTCGCCACCTTAATTATCTGCCAAATTGAATATGAAACTCCAGCATTTTAATTACGTGAGCCATTTCACGTAGCCTTCCCGTTTAACAGAAATGTTTTCGCGTCTTTGGCTGACACCTGAGGAATTTCCTCCATGGGGATGTGTCCTACCCCATCGTAAATTAACAGCTTGGATTTCACTAAGTTCTTGTCAAATGCATAGGCATTTTTTATGGTAACCCATTTATCATCAGCACCCCACATGATAAGTGTAGGCGTTTTGATATTCATTACCCGATCCCCGC
>DTRI01000202.1:5570-11005 GCA_012966015.1 Flavobacteriales bacterium
TGTAGCTCATACCTTGTATTTGCCAATTCGATGAATGCTTCCATATTCCCACGGTAAGTCACCATGGCATGATATCGGTCCACTACCTCTTCTGTCACTTTACTTTGGTCACTAAAAACCTCCTTAATAAACTTCTCCACCATACTTCGCGGGGTAATGTGTTTTACAAAATTGCTTACCACCGGCATCTTTGCCAATAAAAATGGCAATGGCAATTTTTGATCTATAAAGTAACCCGCTGCACCAATGAGGATAAGTTTTTTTACCTTTTTGGGATTGAGAAGAGCATATTCCCACGCCAGCCAGCCACCCAATGAACTTCCTGCAATATATAGTTGATCAATTTCGAGAGTTTTGAGGAATTTGTTAAGAAACCTCATGTAAGCATTGATCGAGTAATTGGCGGTTCTCGAAGGGCCTGTTAAGCCAAACCCAGGCAAATCCAATCTTATAACCTTGAATTGCTTGCTGAGTATTTTGGTCCAGCCGTTATATGTATGCAGTGAGGAAAATGTGCCGTGGAGAAGCAGTAATGGAAACCCTTCCCCCTCAATTCGATAATGAACCATCATCCGGTTGATCTTAACGAACCGGGAATGTTTGTTGGTGTATTTATCTAGGGTTGACACGCTTAACAAGTATGGAAAATATCCTTTACTTTTACAAACAAACCCGCCTAATGTTTTTAACACCCTTCCAAAAAACCGACATACGCAGCATTTCAGACGACGAACTGAAGGGTTTAATAGAAAAAAACAAGAAGATTTACACAGAATACTTCGATCCCATTTATCTGAGAAGTATTATTGAGAACATCTGCGACTTCCTTGAGAAGTTCTATTTCCGCATGAAGTTCATCGGATTTGAAAATCTTCCGGAAAGAAACAACCCTGACAGGCCACTAATTTATGCGAGCAATCATTCGGGCATGGCTTTTCCCTGGGATGCGATGATGCTTGGGGTAGGCATTTGGAAGATAAACAACTATGAAATGAAAGATGCAATACGGGGTTTGGCGGCACCTATGCTGTCTCAAACCAAGATGATGCAACCCTATCTCATCGACGATCTATGGAAAAGAGCAGGCGGAGTGGATGCCACCTCGTTAAATTTTGAAACAATGATGCAGTACAATGATTCCAATATCATGATCTATCCGGAAGGAGTGCCTGGTATTGGAAAGGGATTTAACAAAAAGTATCAGCTTCAGCGTTTTTCTACCTCCTTCATCAGAATGGCCATTAAATACAAAACAGATATCATTCCTATAGCTACGGTCAATGCGGAGTACATAAATCCGTTCAGTTACAACATAGCTTGGATTTCCAGATTGGTGAACAAGATAGGTATGCCTTTTCTGCCAATTGGATTAAGCCTGCTTCTGATTCCTCTGCAGCCCTGGGCTTTTTATATGGGCTTTCCTGCCAAGCTAACTTATATCATGGGTAAGAGAATCAAAGCCTATGAAATGACGGATAAGCCGGTTGAGGAGCTCACACGCGAAGAGCTGCAGGAGGTGGCAGACAAGGTGAAGGCTTTGATGCAGGAAGAATTGAATGACAGGGTTAAAAAATACGGCAAGCACCCTTTCGGATTTGGAGATCTTTTTAAAACCGCGTTAAAGAATTTTTCAAAGCTTCCTTATATATTCCCATGGGGATGGCCCCTTTTATTTTTAGAGCATGAGCGGCTTTATATGAAGAGTAAAGGGCAAGCCGTTAAAATGAAGCTGGGATTCTTTTCCTTTATCCGGATTTTAATCCAATGTCCGAGAACCATTCCCTTCTATATCCCGCTACTTGGGTGGATTCCATTGATATTCAGAATGCTCAGCAAGAAAGGCTAATATCTGTTGGCCCTTCTCTGTTTTTGGTGGTTATTTTTATGCTAAACTAAGGCGAGTTCGGATAAGCAATGCGTATTGTTTTCTGCTATACCAGATTCAATATTAAAAATAGAACAGGGATGGCACCGATTTTTTGGCTCAATGAAATAGGTACCGTGTCGTACATTGGAGGCTTGACAGGAAAGACCACGATAAAGCTCACCTCTGAATCTCTGCCATTATTGCGCTCACGTTACTGCCAATTCTGACATTATTGCACAATAAAATCAATAATAGCAGGTTTTTGGCATTGGCACATCTATTGTAGTATGCGTGCATAACAAAATAAAAAACTATTAACCATGCCTCAATCAGGCGAAAAACAAATGACCATGGAAAATCCATTAAAAAACTTTCTTTATGCAGGTATAGGATTAGCTTCTTATACTTCTGAGAAATTAACAGATTCCTTAGATGAACTTGTTCAGAAAGGAAAAATCTCTGACACCGAAGCGAGAAAACTCGTTGACGACGTTTTTGAAAACCTTAACGGTAAAAAAGAAGACTTCGACGATAAACTCGGAAAGGTTGTTAAAAACGTAGCTGAAAAACTCAACTATGTGAAGCGAGACGACTATGAGAACCTCTTAAAGAGAGTGAAAGATTTGGAAGCAGTTATTGCTAAGAGCAAGTCTAAGAAGACTACTTCTTCTAAATAATAGGCGGTCTCAATTTATTGAAAACAGCGATTTTATGTAACTATGCCAGTCCTGATACGTATCAGTTCTGGCATTTTTGCATTATTTTATACTGTACCTGATAAGCTTATCAGGCACTTGTTCATACAACGCTATTAGATGTTATTAGACAATACCATAAAGAACATAAAGCGCATCCGCAAGGTGGTACAGGTACTCATTAAGTATGGATTCGAGGACATTGTGGCGCATACAGCTCTGATTAAGCTGATTCCCCCCGGAAGACGTGGACGTTGGAAACGACAGGATAAGCCAGTACTTGAATATTCCAGGTGGGAACGTATTAGAATGGTGTTTGAAGAATTGGGTGCCACCTTCATCAAATTAGCGCAAGTGTTGAGTGACCGGCCAGATATCTTGCCAGCACCTCTCATCAAGGAATTTCAAAAGCTTCAAGCTGACGTACCTCCATTCCCTTTTGAGGAAGTAGAGAAAATAGTGCTTTCGGAAACGGGAAAGCATATCGAAGATATTTTCGATCGCTTTGACGAAGATGTTATTGGATCCGCATCTATCGGACAGGTTCACAGGGCAAGATTAAAAACGGGAGAAGACGTTGTGGTAAAAGTTCAGCGGCCCGGAGTAAAAGAATTGGTTGAAACGGACCTGCGCATACTCACCGAATTCGCCAAGCGAGGAGAATCCTATTTTGAGAAGCATGGTATCACCAATGTGCTCGATGTAGTTTCCACTTTCAAAAAGACAATGGAAAAGGAGATGGATTACAACCACGAGGCAAGAAACATCGAGCAATTTCGACTCTATTATAAAAGGAACAAAAAGTTTTACGTCCCGAGGGCTTATAAGGAACATACCACCGAAAAAATGCTCGTAATCGAATACAGCAGCGGCTGTAAAATCACGGATGTGGATCAAATGAAGGAATGGGGTGTTGATCCCATGAAAATAGCAGAAACCGGCATGGACATCTACCTGCTCCAGATATTTGAGCACGGATTTTTTCATGCCGACCCACATGCAGGCAATATTCTGATTAGAGAAGATGGTGTAATATGCCTGATTGATTTTGGAATGGTTGGCAAGCTCATGAAACGAGACAAGTATGCCATCGCCGGAATATTCATAGGGATGGCCCAACAGAATCCCGAAAAGATGGCTGCCAACCTGCAGAAATTATCCTATAAACACAATATCACGGACAAAAGGATTTTTGTGAATGATGTAAATGAGATTATTGAGGATTTCGCTTCATTGGACGTGGCCGAAAGCAGCATGGCGGATCTGCTTCCCAGGCTACAGAAACTAGTGTACGACTACCAAATGCAACTGCCGGGAAGCATGTTTCTGATATTAAGAGCCCTCGCACTTTTGGAAGGTATCGGAAAGAAAATTAGTCCTGAGATGAACATCTACGAAGTACTCAAACCATATGGCTTCAAAATCCTGAAAGAACAATATTCGGTGGAGAACATTTCAGATGAAATATTCACTCGCCTGATGCAGCTGAACACGTTTGTGAGCACATTCCCCTATGAGGTGAATGAAATAATGAAAAACCTCCGAGAGGGCAAGCTCACTATTCAAGTAGATGACAAGGAGACAAAAAAACTGAAAAAGAAGGTTAACAGCGCAGCCAACCGCCTTACACTGGTCTTTCTCATCTCTGCCCTGCTCATTTCCTCTGCCATAGTAATGACCACTGGTGAGCACTCACAAAATGAGATTCCGATGTTAAGCAAGGTGGGCTTTGGAATAGCTCTGGTATTAAGCATTCCGTTGATTATGGGTGTGTTCAGAAAAGATGAAGACTAACTAATTTATAGGGTTATATCCTATCGTATGGATATATCGAATGCTCTTCCTAAGTACCAATTAATACAAGCAGTAGTTGTATAGATCCTATAACAAACCCGAGAACGGCTCCAACAAATTCTATAAACTTAAACTCTGAAGCGAGAATACCTTGTATCAGCGTTTCCATACGCTCAAGTGAGAACTTAGATACGCGTTCCCTGATGAAAGATTCAATATCCAGGGAAGATTCAAGATTTTCAATTGTTTCGTTCATCACATCAGGTCCCATTGTCTCCAGCTCCGTCATCATAGTATCCCTTACCTTTCCCTTTAATTTATCACTTACAAAGAATGCCAGGGTTGGATACTTTTCAGGAAAGGTATCGGTGAGATAATTCTCAATCTTTTCTTCTATGCTCTCGTTTATCTTAGATACGTTCTCCGGTTGGGTGAGTATTTCCTGAATATCCTGAACCGAGAACAAATCCTCGGCAACTAATTTACCGATTCGCTGTGCCAGGACATGATGTTTCTTTGGAAATATTCCCTGTACATCCCAAAATAAGATCCTCACCTTTTCTCTGGGATGAAATAACATTTTCACCGCCAGGTAATTGGTAAACCATCCAATGACGGCCGCAATGATGGGCATTGTATAGATGAGCATGGGCAGATGACTTACTATATATGGACAGTAAATTACGAAGATACCACTATCAATGAAATAATATTAGCGATTATAGATTCAAGATTGACGAACTAGTACTGGCTTGTGAATTGTTAATGATTTTTACGAGATTTACACCATAAAGCAATCAAGTTCAGAACCTATGTTTATACCTACACTGATACTAAAGCAATTGTACACCAATGGAAGTCTCCAAAATACAGACGCGGGTGTAAAGTTTTCGCTAAAGAATCGTTTAAAGGACTCAAAACTCATAGCAATTACCAGAGTGTCGATAGGAGGACAATCAGTACCATTAGATAGCATCAAATTGGATTTAGGCGATGGGAAAAAAGTTGGAGTTGGCGAAATTTCCAAAGAAACATCATGTCCTGGCACAGCGAATCGGTAAATTAGTTGCCGAGGATTT
>DTRI01000203.1 GCA_012966015.1 Flavobacteriales bacterium
ACTTGGTTGTAGGCTCATAGATAACAAAATAGACTTGCTCCTTATCATAGAGCACTTTGCGTCCAGTTACTTTTCGATTGAGGGGTAAATCAATATACCAGCCGATATTTTTATCACTACCAACATTACTTAGTACAGGACAAGATGTAATACTAAGAGATGTTGAATTGAAACAATTACCAATTGCATACTGAGGATCTTTATCAGCTGTATCTGTTGCTGTTTGCCACGTTAAATCAAAATTCATAAAAGTCATATCTGAGATCCCGTACAACCTGTTATGAATATTGTTACGCTCGGCCAAATCATCCATATTACCTGTTCCCCAATACAAACGTAAAATATTGCTCTCTATAGAAGAAGTTGTAATAGGAACATCCACGCTTCCGTCAAGGACTAGGAGAACTTCTTGGTAATTGCGAATTCCATTCGCATGGATACCGGTATCATATGCCAAATCTTCAAAGAGTTTAATTTTACGACCCAATTCAGATCCCGCATTATCGGTTAAATCAATCTTCCATAATTTATTTTCATAATCCACAACGTATGCAAGAGCACCATAATAATCTGCCTTAATGGTATTGTCGCGTTGTATCACTGCTAGATTGGCATTAACTGTATTATAGATAGAGTTGTCCGGATCATCGGGAATTGCAATTTGTTTAATAATTTGTCCAGGACTGTCCTCTAGATCCATGACGTAAACGACATTTCCGGTAGTACAATCCAAACCGTAATTTTGTCCCCCGCCAAAGACTGCTACCCACTTCTTAACACCACTAACCTTAATATTGAGAATATGCGGCATGGAGGTTGTAAGGGCTAGTTTGGTATAATCATATTCGTCTGGCACAGTTGAAGATAAAACTTCGCATTCGGAATCTTGCATAACTAATGCTCCTGAAACAATACTAATTGGAGAATCCTCATCACGAATTAAATTAGTAAGTTTATTTCCATCTTTCGATTCATAGAATATAGCCTCACTCGTTCCGTCCAAATTCTCAACTGTTACATATCCAGCAGTTTTAAATGCACTAGCATCTAAAACATTTAAATTCGCTGTCCATATGTCGTTCACAGATGCAGTGACCTCTGTTTGTTCAGTAGCCACATCATAGCTGTAATCGGTCAATTCGGTTTTATAAATATCAGAGCTTGCATCATAGGTTGTCTGCCATACTTTCACACTGCGCGATAAGCCTGGTCCACGTATATCGTTGAGAATAGTAAACATGTGAATTGGATTATCCGGATTGGTTACATCAAGAGCAGTATAGCCTCGTCCTCCTAGTCCAAATCCTACCATCACAACTGTTTTCCATTTTCCATCTGTATAAATATCCTTTGCCACCACTGGACCATCGACTCCATAAACAGAGAATTGTGGTTTTCTAACCGTGGTTTCATTGTAAACAGTATCTTCGTCCGTATGCGTAGTAGCTGGATCACAGTATACTCCGCAGTCATATCCTCTTGTAAGATCTGTGAAGGTTGAAGCGGTTTTTCCGGTATAGCTGATGAATTCCTCATTGATACGCAACACACCCGTACTTGGAAAATCACCTGTATCGACAACAGTAATCGAGGAGGTATTTGCTGCAATTACATCGCCGTCAAGCTCGGTCTTTATTTGAGGAGATACTATAGACCGGAAGTTTTTAAGAATAGCAGGAGGGACAAAAGCCCATAGTTCCGAACCAGGATTAGATGCGATAGGACAAGTTGCATTAGAAGTTTGACAGCCATTATCAAAGGCATGTATCATTCCGCCATTCGATCCAATAATAAGCGTATTTTGTCTATTCTTCTTATCTTCCCTAAAAGCATTATAGCCATTTGAATAACGATATGCAGCCTCGGTATCCGGGACATCTGATGAAGCAGAAGCAGAAGGGGGTCCTATATAGGCTGGCGTAGAATTATAAAAATCATGAAGTTTAAAAAGTAATGGTGCACCGGCACCTCCCTTATCTTCTGTATAACAATCTGCATCATAAGTGATTGCATCAATACTTCCACAATCAGAATCTTGATCAAACATGTCGTGACCACGCATGAATTTCATGATCCGCGCTATATCGCGTGATCCTAAATGTGTTGTTCCTGCCATCATTAACTCTTGAGTACTGGCTTCAACTAAAGTCTCTCCACTAACATCATAATCTGGATCAAAATTATTATTCTTGTAAGTACCGGAGGTGGGATTTTCTATTCCATCATCTATGGTCCACACTTTACGACCACTTGTAGCTGTTACAAGGGCAGTGCGGCCATTTAGTTTTTTATGAAAGGAAATTGTTCTATTAGGGTCCAACCCTTCGGGATCAGCGATGCTCCCGTCAGCGTTGATTTCATGGCGAACAAGAAGTCCTTTCCACTGATCACTCTTCTCGTACTCAAAGGACGGTTGACAGATATAGCCATTGGGGGTGGAGCTAAAGTCCACTTTAGGAGAGGTAAAGGTCAGATTGCCACTTATGGCGGATAGAATAGCCGTGCGTAATCGCTGTGTTAAGTTGCCAACATCACTAGCAAATAGCGCTCCTGGCGGCGTTGTATCTCCTAATGCCTCTGTTGCTAAATTTCTGAACTTAGTTGACGTACCACCAGAAGCAACATCAGAGCCCAGTCCAACAATAAAAGATTTTACCGGTTGCAGGGGTGCTGCAACGTTACTCAATAAGGGCAATTCAATCTCAGGCGTTGGATCTCCTGGGTTATTAAAATATGCGCCATCACTAATGATCAAATTAAAATTTCCCTGACACGGAGCACTTGCTGATAATGGCGATCGTTCTGAGTCCCAATATTGAGTTCGCACATATTCTAATGCCTTTCCTAACCATGTTTTATTCTGATTATTACCTGGACCTCCATGTCTAATTGGAGGAAGCGTTGTCGATATAATTTCACTTGCACCTGTTGAAGAAATATCAGTGTGAATAACAGTATTTTTCCCCCACACTGTAAAGCCAAAATTAGCCCCTGCAGTTAATTCAGGATCTTTCAGAATAGACTCTATAGCTATTTTCGCTATATCCATCCTTTTTGCTCTAGGGTTAG
>DTRI01000204.1 GCA_012966015.1 Flavobacteriales bacterium
GAAATACAAACAATGTCACGGACGTTAAATACCTTTTTGACCATGAGAAACCTGGCTCTACCTGCTTTGTTAGCTATGCTCGTTTTATTAAACTCCTCCTTTGTCGATATAAGTCATTGCGAGGGAGAAGCAACCTACTACTCGCTGGAAGAAGCGCTGGCAGAACCTGAAAAAGTGATCAAGCTGGATATCGCAATGCTGAAGCTAACATCCATCTCGCCAGACATTGCCAAACTTGTAAACCTTGAATGCCTGGATTTATCTTTCAATAAGATATCGACTTTACCGCCAGAGTTTGCCGAATTAAAAAAGTTAAGGGTGCTGAACCTGATGGGAACAAGATTCATGGCTAAAGTTCCGGATATCATAGCAAAACTCCCCAGCCTGGAGGAATTAGATATTAGGGACCACCCCGAATGGAAGGGCACACAGTTCGATGACGCAATAAGAATGCTCCCGAACGTGAAGGTAATTACGGAATAGGCTGAGCTGCTAACTGCTCAAAAATTACTACTTATTTATCGCTGTAAGGCACCTGAGCCTATCAATTGACATTACCATTTCCTACTGCTTTTTTGTTTATTTCTGAACTTAGATAATTCATCGGGCTTCTATTGCGCTTCACCTCGTTTATAACCCAAGTTGTCTAAAAAGAAATTTTATCCGTTGTATTTGCTCTATCATTACGCCCGACGAAAACGGAAGCAGTAACGAATACATACTAAGATGACTTATAATAGTGCGAAAAAGTTTGGAATATATTTTATAACGGCAGGGATAATCGCAGCATTGGCATCTTGCGGACAGGCAACCAGCCCGATTGAAGAGATGGAGAAGCCCGTTAGGTTGGTTCGAAATGACAGCATTACTCAGGTTGAAGATAAAAGTGGCCGCATTTATGTGCTGAACGTTGTTGAAAGATCAGATTATGCGGTTGCCCTTATGTCGCTGGGAGATACCCTTACATCCGAAATTTAGAAAGCGACGACACTGCTTAATTCTCTCTGTCCCAAACACCTTAAAAATTTCGCGCGTGAGACCAATTGGCGCATTCAGCTAGTTTGGATAGATCAATTAGCTCTCCTCTTGTCAAAGAGCCCAAGCCGGACCCTGAGCGGAGCCGAAGGGACCAACTACCCAGCCCAATTCTCTCTGTCCAGACTTCTATATTGAATGGCCTCAGCCAAATGCTCATTCTTGATTTCACCTGAGCTCTCCAGATCCGCGATGGTTCTGGATACTTTCAGTATCCTGTCATAGGCACGTGCCGACAATCCCAGCCTCTCCATAGCGGTTTGAAGTAGCTTCTTTCCAGCGTCGTCAATAATGCACATCTCTCTCAGTTGCTTTGTTGTCATCTGGGCATTACAATGAATGGACTCAACGTCTGCATATCTGTTTTCCTGAACAGTCCGCGCTCTTGTAACCCGTTCCCTGATTTTTTCACTAGGTTCAGCCCTCGAATTGCCAGAGAGCTCTGTAAAAGACACGGGAGTAACCTCCACATGTATGTCTATCCTGTCTAACAACGGGCCTGATATCCTGTTTAGATATTTCTGTACAATACCAGGAGCACAAACGCATTCTTGATCAGGATGATTGTAATAGCCGCAAGGACAGGGGTTCATAGAGGCTACAAGCATAAAGCTCGCGGGAAATTCCACGGTCATCTTTGCCCTGGATATGCTTACATACCTATCTTCAATGGGTTGTCGCATGACCTCCAATACTGTGCGTTTAAATTCCGGCAATTCATCCAAAAACAGAACACCATTATGGGCAAGAGAAATTTCCCCAGGCTGCGGAAATCCCCCGCCACCGACCAACGCCACATCACTAATGGTATGGTGGGGTGATCTGAATGGCCGCGTGGTGACCAAAGAATTGTGCTTGCCCATCTTTCCAGCAACCGAGTGAATCTTCGTTGTCTCCAGCGCTTCATGTAAACTGAGAGGAGGCAAAATCGTGGGCAGCCGCTTTGCCAACATGGTTTTACCAGCCCCCGGTGGGCCGATCAAAATTACGTTGTGCCCACCGGCTGCAGCAATCTCCAACGATCGCTTGATATTCTCCTGGCCCTTTACGTCTGCAAAATCAAATTCCGAAACACCTAAATGCTCATAAAATTCCTTACGGGTCTCAACAACAACAGGCTCCAGCTCAGTTTTGCCTTCAAAAAAATCGATCACCTCCACAATATTGCTAACTCCGTACACCTCCAGGCTATCTACAACTGCGGCTTCTTTGGCGTTTTCTTTTGGTAAAATGATCCCCTTAAACTTTTCTGATCTGGCATTAATTGCTATCGGCAATACGCCCTTTATTGGCTGCAATCCTCCGTCGAGTGAGAGCTCTCCCATAATTACATACTCCCCAATTGTTTCAGCCTGTATCTGGCCAGACGCGGCAAGAATGCCCATTGCCAAGGGAAGATCATATGCTGATCCCTCCTTTCTGATATCCGCTGGAGCGAGGTTGATCACTGTTTTTTTCCCCGGCAACTTGTAGCCTACATTTTTAAGGGCCGCCTCTATTCTTTGCTGACTCTCTTTTACCGCATTATCGGGCAAACCAACCATATAAAAATTGATTCCCTGGCCAATATTAACCTCTATCGTTATCGTGAGCGCATCTATCCCAGATACAGCGCCGCCATATGTTTTGACTAACATCTTTAAAAAATTAAGTGTATAGGAAACTTAGGTACTAGAAGGGAAAGACTTAATCCTTTTTTTAATCTTGCGGCAGCCAGCATAAAAATCCTACTCCTTATGCAAGCAAGACTCCGACGACCGTATCATCACATAACTTTCCTATCCCAAAACCGAGAAGCATGCAACCATGTAGTACAATCCCGCCTGCTTTTTGTTACCTCGGTTCTCATTTTTTGTTTCCGCAAGGCAAAGTTATTAATTATTGCGGACTAACCATTGAGCTCAACAAAATGAA
This sequence comes from Flavobacteriales bacterium, assembly GCA_012966015.1. Lineage (GTDB taxonomy): Bacteria > Bacteroidota > Bacteroidia > NORP154 > NORP154 > NORP154. Next base: position 2,950 of record DTRI01000204.1, read on the forward strand.
TCGAAGAATAATTGATTTTGATGTGGCTTCCTAAAACTCCCTACCCGATCAAAGATAAAAACCCCCATAAGTTCACAAGGAGCCTATGGGGGTGTCTTAATACATGCGGTGTTCT
>DTRI01000205.1 GCA_012966015.1 Flavobacteriales bacterium
TCGCATCAGGTCACAATTATTGCGCCTGGGAGAGAAACAACCTATGAAATACTTCTCAGTTGAGATTAATGGTCCTGAAGGTCCTAAAAAAAGCCTGTTTATCGGCGAATTCAGATGCGCAGCAAATACTGACGTACCAATTCCTTTCAAAAAGTGGCAACATGTTGCTATTGTTTTTCCTGGAGGGATATGGGAAGCAGAATTTTATCTTGATGGTAAAAGGCTAGAATCTGGGGCACACGGGGGCAACCTTAAGAACCAGTGCGAGACAGTAGACGCTGTTCTAGGTATTGGGACAAATTTACCGGAAAAAGCATTCCATTTTACAGGGGCAATTGATGAACTCGGAATTTTTAATGTTGCTTTGACTGAAGAAGAAATCAAGAAAATCATGAAGCAGGGTTTAGTCGGAGCCCTTGCTGTAGCATCCACGAACCGATTAACTTCAATTTGGTCTGTGGTCAAGACCGAGTTAAACTAAAGAATCGAATTTAACGGCAGCTACATTGTTGTTTCTGTTTCGAGCTTAGCTGTGGTTGCGCATTTTTGAATTTACGGATGCAGACTTAGAATGGGACGTGACCAGATTTCAGGCGAAAACTACTTGGAAGCAAGATGAAGTTCCTATTACACTGACATCAATATTTTTCGTCTGCTTGTATGCAAGCAATTTTTTAACACATCATGTAAGGAGTTTATAGACCGGATGAGCGTGATTTCGCAAGTGCCTGTTACTAAGTATATGGTTGCCTCCGAGATGTCTCAGGTAGAACATTGGGCAATTGAAAAATTCAAGCATGAGGATCAATGCTACCTTGATTTGCCATTTTCATTTAGTTATGGAGGACAGCCATCTCACCAATTGCTTAAAAATTGGGATCTGCAACGTCATACCCAACAACTTGATGAACACCGAACTGAAAACAAACTAATATATACAGATACAGTAACAGGTTTAGTCCTTAGTTGTTTAATGGTGGAATACCATCACTTCCCCATTGTCGAATGGACACTCTCCTTCCGAAACACAGGTTCGGAGAACACACCGATCATAGCAGATATCCAAGCGTTAGACACTAAATTTACCAGGAAATCAGAAGGAGAATATATTCTTAATCACCATACGGGGAGTCCCTGTACTCCAACTGATTATCAACCTCACCAGACACTGTTGGAACCAAAGATTAGCAAGGAAATCTCTACTTCTGGTGGCAGGTCTTCCAACAGCGATTTTCCATATTTCAATCTGCAATGGTCAGAAGGTGGAGTACTCATCGCAATCGGATGGCCAGGACAATGGTCAATCAAGTTTGACCGTGACGAAGGATCCGAGTTGCGTGTTCAGGCGGGACAAGAACTGACTCATTTCCTACTGCATCCAGATGAGGAAGTACGAAGTCCTTTAATAGCGATGCAATTTTGGGATACTGACCGTCTTCGGGCTCATAACACTTGGCGTTATTGGATGTTGACACAAAATCTTCCTCGTCCACATGGTCAGCCTGTTGCTCCACAAACCGCAGCCTGTAGTTCGCATCAATATGAAGAAATGATCAACGCCAACGAGGAAAACCAGAAAATGTTTATAGATGGTTATCTCCGGGAAGGCCTAAAACTGGATTATTGGTGGATGGATGCTGGATGGTATCCAAACGAGTCGGGTTGGACAAACACTGGAACTTGGGAAGTTGATACAATTCGATTTCCTAATCAACTACGCGCTATTACGGATTACGGTCGCAGTAAGGATGTTAAAAGTATCGTTTGGTTCGAAGTTGAACGAGTGACACCCGGTACATGGTTATATGATAATCATCCTGAATGGTTATTGGGAGACACTGAGTGGAAATTACTTAATCTTGGTGATTCTGACGCGCGTTATTGGCTAATAGAACATGTAGACAACCTCATTAATGAGCAAGGTATTGATCTTTACCGTGTTGATTTCAACATAGACCCCCTAGTCCTCTGGCAGGGTAATGACTCGGAAAATCGTCAAGGTATTACTGAAATAAAATACGTAATGGGATTCCTTGACTACTGGGATGAATTGCGCCGGCGTCATCCTAACATGTTAATTGACACCTGCGCTTCTGGTGGAAGACGAAATGATTTGGAAACATTGAGACGCGCAGTGCCTTTACTCCGAAGTGACTTAATTTTAGAACCGACAGCGCAGCAAAATCATACATATGGTATTGCGTCTTGGATACCCTTCTACGGTACGGGTATTAATGCTTTTGATGCCTACACTTTTCGAAGCCAAATGTGCGTTCACTCCACAGCTTGTTATGATATGAGAAATCCTGATCAGGATTTTGAAGAATTACGCCAACGATACGCTGAGTGGAGTTTTGTAAGTCCCTATAGTTTAGGAGATTATTATCCACTGACACCATACAATTCAACCAACGAGGTCTGGGTGGCTTGGCAGTTCGATCGACAGGAACTAGACGGAGGGGTGATACAAGTTTTTCGCCGACCAGACAGTGTTTATGAATCTGCCCGCTTTCGCCTGCAGGGACTAATCGCTGAAGCTACATATACATTGAATAACTTTGATCAATTAGATGAGGTTGAGATGACTGGTCGTGAACTAATGGAATCTGGTTTACTCGTTTCTATAACCGAGCAACCTGGTTCTGCAATCATTAGCTACAAATTGGAGAGTTAACAGCACGAGAGTCACTTGAATGTTATTTAATCTCCTTACAGAAGACACATTCAGCAACTTAAAAATTGCGAGAAATTTTACAAGGACTTATGGTCCCAATGTAAAAAAACTTCGTAAAATTATTTTGGTAAAATCAATATAATTGGGAGGAAGAAGACATGCAGCTATCTGAACAACAACTTAGCTTTTTCGATACTTTCGGGTACTTAGCTTTTCCGGAGCTTTTTAAACCACAAGAAGTCTCTTGGATCATTGAGGAATTCGAAATGGTTTTACAAACTCACGGAGATGGAAATAGCCATGACGAGTCAAAACGAACCATTATTGTGCCTACGATAGATCACAGTGCAAAGTTATCGACATTACTTGATGACTCTCG
>DTRI01000206.1 GCA_012966015.1 Flavobacteriales bacterium
TTTATGGAGTCCTTCTGAACTAACAAGATCAATCGTAGGATACCGATGGTCTTCCCAGTCCTGTGTGCAAATAGAAAATTCTTCTTCGCCTCCTGGATATGAACTTCCTGTAACGTCGCCATGCTCGTCAATTCTTTGAACAGCACAAGAGGAATGTATGGAAGCTCTGGAAAGGACACATAGCCATTTGAAATTTGGGTTCCGTCATGAAACCCAGCTACATAACCACTAGTGGCCCCGTTTATGAATGCCTTTTGAGTTCCAATGGTCACGGTTCCTGTTGCATGGACAAGCCCTGTGCGACTCTCATCAGAATCAAATATCATTGCTCCCCGTTTGCTGTTCCATCTTCCAGAATTTATAGGGACCGTGGGCTTCTTGACACGGATATAGTCAATCTCCCACATGGGGTCTGTTTCTGGATCCCAGCTAGTAGTCGTAGGGTCAGTCGTGACGTTTTCGTCCGTAAAATCAAATCGAAGTAGAACTATTCGTGAGTCCACATCGACCCCGGCCGGGAGCCCTGCAAGCCAACGGTCTCTTCCTACTTGGTTATCATTAGACGCATTCCACTCAAGAACTTTCCAAGGGCTTGGTTCAGAAGTTACCTCGGCATCTGGAAAAATAGTTTTCCAGGTCTCCGTGACGGCCCCGTCACCACTAGAAAAGTTCGTAGGCGTTCCGTCAATAGAAGTCACTCTAAGGTGATAGCTTCCACTTTGACCGCCTGCGGCACCGGACCCGGTGCTTGCGCCGGGAGGGTTCGGCCAACCTCCTACGGCAAGGTATGTATAAAATATCTGGAACCCTGTACCATCCACCGGAGGATCAGGGCTAGGCAGTCTCCTAATCCTTGCTTCTACTATTTGATAATCATCCCCAATCAAGGCTTGATAATTTGGTTTTTGAATCCACCATTGTTGGCTTGCATTTAAATCGTCTATCCAGTATGGAGTGCGAAACTGGATATCACCATATCCACCAGTATATAATACAGTCCCGTTACTTGTTCTTTTAAATCCTTCGGCGGAGGTGTGGCAACTATACCTACTAAAATCCCTGCCACCTGAATCCGTCCATGTGGCATTGGCCGTTTCACCAGGATCACTTTGGGCAAAGACGGTGCCGCCTTGGCCATTCCAGTCCCACTCTTGCTGGTAGCCATACCAATCATCTGCTGGTATAGTTCCGTCTATCAAATGTTTCACGTCCGTTCCTGGCTTGGATGCCCAGAAGCCAGACTTTAAATTATTGACTTTTCCTATTACTACTCTATCAACCATACTATTATATATCCTTCACAATTTAATCGCGAATTATGATTCGCCCTGTCGCACCATCAATGAACACCTTTGCGTCGGCGGGGTTGTTGGGATCTCCGCCTACGGTAACCCCTACTCCAATCGTGCCTGTTTGAATTTTGGTTGCACTTAAATTAGAAATATGGCCGTCTGTAACTGCCAAGGCATTGATCTTTGCAGAATCAACGGACAAATCTATAATATGGGCATATCCAATTGATGCATCGGCAATGTATGTTCCAACAATACTCCCAAATCTATCCATTCTCAAATTCGGATGATTAATATCAAAATAAATTTGGTCAAATTCAGCAGTTCCTGCGCCGGCCTTTGCATCATATTGCGAGCCACCAACGTGTGCGCTACTATTTGCCATATATCCAAAACTAAAAGTAACGGCTGTGATTTCTCTCGATCCACCACCTTGATCGGCCACGGCCCGGAAAGGAATTTGCTCCCACTCATCTGAAGCGTTTACGCTATGGCCGTTCATCGTTGCCTGATGATGTTCTATCTGAACGTCTACCCCTGGCTGGCCAGCCGTGTGATGTTCTAATGTAATAACAAGCCCTGGAATTCCGCGAGTTGCTGCGGAGGCCCCGATGGCATCTACTCTTCCTACATAAACTCCTGTAATAAAACTGTTTGCAAAAAGAGGAGAAGGAAATGCTATTTTATTATAAACATATCGGTCCTGTGCGGCCGAGCCGGTTACAGAAAGACTAAAACTATTATTTCCATCGCCTGATTGAGCATTATCGCTTTGTATATATGGCTCCGACCCGCCCGAGAGGCCGGACTCCGTAGTCCAATTGTTTGCCATTCCATCCGGATTTGGCCAATCTCCAAAAAGAGGATTTAAATAGAAAGGATCATTTCCTGCAAGAGAAAATAATAATGCTTCATTGGTCTCCTGTTGCAAAACCCATCCCGGAATGCCCGTTCCCCCGGTCGCCGACGCAAGTGTAATCGTCGAGGCCTCTTCACTATGGGCAACATATTGTTTATTATCATCTCCTAGATTAAACCAAATATCTCCTACGTTAAGTGAAGTTGGAATGGGGGCACCCGTCGTCTGGCCAGGAGGAACCGAAACAGTAAACACCTTATTGCCTACAACTAGTTGGTCGAGTCGCTCAATTGCGCCATATGCGGTCAAATGGGCATTTGCAATCATTGTGTCCTTTGTCGAAATCCATCCAACATAGGCATTATCTCGGATTCCCGAGGGAGGAGGCTTGACATACAACACTCTTCGGGCGTCTGTGGTGCCTGCAATATCACGGTCGCCTCCTTTTCCAAAGGCGCTATTTGTATAGTATTGATACATGGGATTACCATTTGCAGTATCAATCCACATATCTCCATTAGGATCAGGATTGTCTAGCCCAGTTGGAGTTAGGGTCGGCACCGGGCCGAGTCTGTCGGATTCAAAGATTGTTCCCACTCCAGTAGAAACTGCTTCCCCATCTTCAAAATGAGCCACGACCTTGCCGTCGGAGATTACACGCCCGAAGGAGACATCAGAGGCACTAGAAGGTTCTTGGAATTCTGTAGGATCTAGCTCACCTTCAGAAACTTGCTCAAGTTGAATGGCTGTAATATCATATTCTACATCAAGAGGCACAGATATTGATTTAAAGGATGGGAGAAGAACCAGTTTATTTACTTCATTTTTAGGGCTGCCGCTGGGATGGTCGGGATGGCTATCGTATAGAATATCGTCTGCCGTAGTTAAATCAAGAACCCAACTAAATTGTTCCCATACGTCTTTAGTTTGTGGCTTTCGTGTCCCGGCACCCGTTGGGTCAAAAAATTGTATTACTCCCGAAAATTGAGAGGAAGTATTGTTTGTCAGTATACTCATGTTCATGTTAGTATTAGCCGGATCTATGGTATTGGCTCTTGCATAAGCCGAGATAATCCATCGTTTCCCTGGAGGAATTGAAATCCCATATTTTGAAACTGACTCATATGCACCACTACCGCTCCCATAATTATTCGCAAATGCAACACCACTCCTCCAATTGAGAGCTTGTGGATCAATTCCCGGAATCACTCTAAGCGAATGAGTTCCAAATGGAGTGGTGTCGTTTGCCGTTATAGAAATTGTATGGGCAACAGAAGCTCCTTCAGGACGAATTGCCGAGGATATAGGATATGGGAGTGGTGTGGATGCCCAGGGTGACGCATCCATATGAGGATAATCATCTGAACCTGTATCAAATTTGGAGTATCCACGGAGCATTTTATTTCCACTAGAGGATTTCGAGGCAGCATACCCCTTGAGATATGCAAGCCCGATGCCGTTCTCGGGAGCAGGTACCCACTTTGAGTCAGAATCAGAAGTTCCACCATAAACAGGAACAGGATTTCCGCCTCCTACGCTAGTATCATATCTAAAGATTGCTCCTGTGTTTGCTCCTCCATCTGTCCAATCAGTCACAATCCAGATGTCTCCGTTGCCCGTTGCACCGAATGCACCATTGGCCTGGGCTTCAGAAGTCGATTGGAACAATGCAACAATCTCTCGGTCTGCTGCAATGCCAGCTGCACTCAGGCGCGAATCTTTGACATCCCACCAACCAGTTGGTTCCTGAGAATCAAACACCCCAGAATGGACCGTCTGGGCCCAAGCCTTTAGAACAATCGTGTCGGCTGAATAGTTCCCTATCTGGAATGAAGCATTCGTCTTGTATACATATAGGACATTCCGCGGCTTTGTGCTTCCCGCAGGAATTGTCGTATCATACCAAAGGTCGCCTTCTGGATTTGGATTAAAAATGTTCTTTGTGTCTGGATCTGTATAGGACACATTCGGCCCATAATATCCTACTTCAGATACTAATTCTCCTGTCCCATCAAATCTTTCTTCAACAACAGTCCCTGTATCACTATATCCAGGCCCAAGAAAAATGGCCGTTTTTCTATCGGCTATGTTGCGGGCCAGATAGGTATTAAGGTAGAGCAACCCAATTTGATTGGTATTTGCTCGATACCAACCTAAGGAGCCGGTGGCACCTCCTATGCTATTTTGGACTCTATGAATTGCATTTACATGAAGGGCCCCATTAGATAATTGATTTGCTCCTGAAGTATTAATCCAAATATCTCCATATGCAGCACCAGACCCTGGGTCGAAATTATAAGAGAATCCAAGCCCTTCACTAATCGCAACAGACGTTGCCAAATTATAAACAGCAGGTGTTGGATGATTACGATATGCATGATATAGTATAACCCGATCAGTATCGCGGGTTCGATTGAATGCAGCATTTCCAAACGCCCAATCAATCTGGTCTCCTAATCCTCCTGGATTGAATATCTCTCCAATAGCCCTTTCAGATTCCACAAATGCAGCATTGACTCGCGTGTCCGTTGCATCCCACCAACCAGTTGGGCTGCCGCCCTTCGTGAACGTCCCAGAGTGAATTGTCTGGGCCCAAGCTGACTCATCCGTTCCGGTGTCTGGATTTACATATGTTGCCGAAAATTTAGAGTTCGTCTTGTAAATGAACAATTGGTTGTTTGGGGAACTATTTACATCTGTCGTATTCAGCCAGAAGTCTCCTTCTGGATTAGTATTAAAGACCCCATCTGGCGTTCCGTCCATAGTCGCGACATTCGGACCATAATGGCCACTTCCAAACGAATCGCTAAAATATGTCGCCGTCTTTCTGTCGGACGAGTTCTTTGTGGCCCATGTTTCTAGATAGACACTCCCGATGGCATTGTCCGGCGCCGCCTTCCAATATATATTTGCCGTTTCGTTTCCAGCGCCCGAACTTGTTCCATTTTGGGCCCTATGAATTGCATCTGCACTAAGAGTTCCATTGGCGTACATATGCACAGCACTGGTATCAATCCAAATATCTCCAAATTCTATTCCAGAAACCTCTGATCCACTAGCCCAGGCCACGTCGGCATCTGTTTGAAACCACAATCCATCTTGCAATGAACCAGCATTCGGATAGAAGTATGATGCAATATCAGTATCAATTCTGGACTGAGCAAATACTGTCTGAGCTAATGTATTTTGAATGTCAGTCCATTGTTGGTTCGTGTTTGCAAGGTTCCAAATGACCTGCTGATCTTGCCCTGTGTACCAGCCAGAAGCATAGTCATCAGTTAATGATGGAAAGTATGCATAGTTGGCTGTCTGTGCGCTATAGTTAGTGTCGTTCTGGTGATACCGGAATATCATGTTCCCATTGGACGTATTGATCCAGAAGTCGCCATGAGGCTCTGGGTTTGGTAGTCCGGATGGAGTTGTGTTTGAAGCCGGACCATGAGTTCCGATGCCGGTCGGGAAATCTGGACTATAGTGCGTGACAATCTTGCCGTCTGTGATCTGGCGGCCGAAAACAATATCAGACGAAGATGAAGGGTCTGCAAAATCATCACCCAACGTGGACACATCTGCACCGACTTCTCTCAGTTGGATGGCATCGACCCAAAACGCAGGCTCCCCGGAAGTGTCTCCGTTTTGCCTGTGCATAGTAGCATACATACTAAATCTTACAAGGTCAATTTCAGTTAATGGAACAGTTGCTGCATCGCCGGTCAGGGTGGAACTGTCACCATAAGGGGGGGAAGTATTAATTTGGTCATTTTGATTTGTGCCATCAAGGCTCGAAATGGTTTTGGTGTCATCAGACAAATCTAATATATATTCAAGTTTGCCCCAGGAACCGTCTTGTTCTGGGAGGCGCCTGTCTTGATAAGACCCTATAAACGTCCGATGACTGGTATTTGCAAAACTAGCACGAAGGTATACATGGTCAAACTCTCCAGTTCCGGCGGGACTATTCCAATTAATTTCATTGCCATATGTCGAATTGGCTGCCCGGAAGCGAAGTGATGCAATCCAACGCTTGCCTTTGGGAATGCGAATATTTCCGGCAACATCATCAGCCCAAATGTCATAGGCACCGGCGCCGGGGTTTGTATAATCAGAACCAAAGACTAAGTAGGGCTGTTGATAGGATACATCAAAAGCCCCAGTATTAAGAAATGTTATCTTTAGGCTTGACGAACCTATGTAAGAATTTGCGCCGCCGGAAGAGTCAATGCTGGCTGCTGCGTTTGCCCCGAACGCCCCCCTCGACGACCCGGATTGGTGCAAAATATATGGATACGCCTGGATGCTGCCTGTTGCTGGGTGGGGCGGCTGGGAAGCCTCAAAGATAATACCATTATTATCTCCTATAAAATAATCAGTAGTCGCAGGAGCATCAAACAGAGAATACGCACTCGGAACAAGATTATCACCACGCTGATAGGCTCCAGAGACACCTGCCGAAAAACTCTCAAGATACATCTTGCCAATTGCATTGTTCGGAGCGGGGTGCCAGTAGTGTGCGCCATCTGGATACCACAGGTCAGAAGGCTCTGTCACCCCTGCGGCAACCTCTTCTACTTGAACACCATCTATATAACTTTCAGCGCCAGACTGATAATATATAAACAGAAGCAACATAGTATCTACTTCATTAGCAATAGGCTCTAGAGATTTTCCCATCATGAAATAATCAACATCATATTGATCGCCGGCGTGCATAGTTCCATATGGCTGAAATGAAATTCCTGTTATAGTTCTTTCTCGCCATTCTGGAATTCTATGTTGTCTCCAGTATACGGTAGTTATTCCTGTTTGACCATCGGTTACAGGGGCGGATCCCGACCATGATCTTGCAGTCTGTCTTCCGTCTTCCCCTCCCATAATAGGATCTTCACTAGTCGACCATCTCAATAGAGACAGGAGTGTGCCTTGGGTGTCCGAAAAGACCGCGGTGTGGCTATAGGCAGGTAAAATTCCTGGAGGCGCTGGTTTAATAGCTGAATCATTCCAAGTATTTGCACGAATTCCCATCCTAACTATATTATGAGTAATTCCAGAAACTCCAGGGGATATTACCGTATTATGAGTTGGGCCAACAGTTGTAGTTCCAAGAGTTCCGGGTGACACAACTGTCATATAGGCCAATGGAGTAGCCGGGCCCGTATCATGCCCTACTGTGGCATTAGTGTGAGTATAAGTCCCAGGAGTCACATCAGCCGAAGTATCAAAACTTTCGGTAGCAACCCGCTCGGTCCCGGACACAGAAACATAATATGCGCCATAACCATAATATGTATTTGCAGAAGTTAAATCTATAACCCTCCACCTTCTTGTCCAAGTCCCTGGTACATATGTATTATCATCTTCTTTAATATTAGCACCAGGATTAGTTGGTTCATCAGAAGCATACCACCAATTGTCATTTCCTCCTCGGGTACCTGAAAATTCAGCAGTAGAATCAACAGTTCCATCATCATTCCAAGCCTTTTTCATATGGATATGAGCCCGGGAGAACTCAGACCGAGCGGTTCCTTCACCGGGATCTATCCATCCCTGACTACCTCCTGGCCAGGCTTTAGTATAGTAAGAAACAATCCATCTCTTTCCTCTAGGTAAACTTATTGCTCCATCAGAATACCATGCACTATATGCCCCCCCAGACGCATGATTATAAACATTGTTCGCGAGGGTTAGATAAAGCGAACCAGTACCAGGACTATAATTGGGGGCCTGGCTGACACCTCCAGACACAACATTAGAACTTTTCATATGAAGGGCCCGACCACTAATATAACTATTTGAGGTTGAGTCGCCCGTAACTGTATATGCCGGGCTTGTTATAATTTCTGTTCTGGCTGTATTTCCAGACCCAGATGCAGTAGCCTCGGCAAATTCTGTGGACATGGTGCCACCAGTTGTATTAGTATATTGTGGCTTGAGCCAAGGAATTCCAGACTGTAATGTCAGTATAGTATGAAATTTATAAGGCCTAGTTGGTATGTTGGCGGTTGTAAATTCATAATCCCCATTAAGAGGATCAGGATCTCCCGACCATCTTGCAATTATAGGCGGAACCTTATTTTTGCCCATGTCTATATAACTTGCACCAGACTCCTTGGTGTTTGCAATGTAGATTGCATCGTAATTCGGACTTCCATCTGATTGGACTGTCCGGTCTGTCTGAATCCAGACATCTCCATTGCCTGATGCATCCGGAGGAAAATAATTCCCTGCTGGAATAAAATTGTCTTCCGAAGGCTCAAAGAACGCAAGCATCTCTCGGTCCGCAGCAGCCTGGGAAGTTGCAGCATCGGCCAGTGCATTTGCAGCAGCCCATTCATTTACATAAATTAGGTCTCGTTGAAGAGAAATCTGAGTATCCTGGACATCATACCAACCAATATTAGAAGAGGCATCAATTATGCCTCCGGAATAGATTGTCTGGGCCCAGGCATCTACAGCACCTCCAGTCGGATCTACCCAGACAGAGGATATTGAAGAATTTGTCTTGTAAACATACAGACGGTTTGTGTCCGTGTCAATCCACAGGTCACTATCTGGATTTGGATTTATAATTCCTGAAGGAGTGACTGCAACATTCGGACCGTAACCATCGGCCGCTATAATTGTATTGCTAACGAAATATGTGACAGTCTTCTGGTCGGCCACATTTCTGGCCAAGGCTGCATCAAGATAAACCTTGCCGACTGAGTTGGTTGGTGCAGCCTCCCAGACAAGAGTTCCCTCTGAAGGAGAGGGGCCAAACGAAGTGTTCTGGTATCGATTGATTGCATCGACTGTAAAACCACCATGCGTCAAGTTTGCGTTCGATGGTGAGGTATCAATCCATATGTCGCCAAAGTTGGCTGTAGGATGAGCCTCTCCGCGAATGAAGTCTCCTCCTGAAACCGCATAGAACGAAATGATCTCGCCATCGGCCACGACTTGTGATCGGATCGTCTGTAGGAAGTTCCTTGAGGTGTCTTCTACACCAAATGGGAAGTCATAGAGTTTCTTGATGGAGTCCTTGGACAGGTATGTGTCGAAATATTTGAATTCGGAGTAGTAGCCAGAGGCCCCTATGCCTCCACTATCTCCTGATGTTACTCCTGCGTCATCTGTGTCTATTCGTTGAAGCCCAACACCACGCCCCTCGTCAGCATTAAAACCATCTCCCCAACCACCATCAAATGAAGTGTTTGCACTTGAATATGCGTTGATTCCATAATAGAAAACATTTGCATTTAACCAACCGTCATCTTCATTTGCAAAGTACCATACAGAATTTCCTACTTCATTTTCACCTTTATAATCAAGAGTAATACCAATAAAATTCCATGTATCATATTTTAGTGCATCTACATGGTTTTTGCCATTCGGCGGGATGGCGTCGGTATCAAGCATACCATAAATAACTGCATTTACATATGATCCGGGGGATGGCGTAATTGAATCGTATTGACTAGAACCGCCAGGATGTGTAGTATTTCCACCAAGACCTACCCTCCAATGATTAGTATAGTCTCTATCAATAATACTTAAAAATCTTCGTTGTTCTGGGCCTGATGGTTTAAACCAAATCGAATAAGATTGTTGATTTGCATTTCTAATTGCGTCATGTGTCAGGAGAGAAAGTTCCTTATTAAAACCAAGGTGGCCCGAGCCAACACCAAAAGCAATACTGTTAACCCTATTCAAAGCCTTTGTAGAAATACCCTTAATGGTTGTGTCTACAAAATCACCATGGTCGCCTGTAAATTCACCGCTTTTATTAAAAGTCTGCCTTGCATGATTCTTATTCCCAGAGTAGTCATACAAGACCAACTCTTCGCCAGCCCCAACATCCTCAATCGACCACTCGTTCATAGGCACATAGGCCTTGCGACTTTCGCTGAATGGGAAGTCGCCTAGTCGTGCATCACGAACATCGGCCCAACCAGAATGGATGTTGTTCGGAGTCTGATAGGCATGAACCGAAGTAGTATTAGTACCAATCACCTGATAGCGATAGATGCGATTGTTGTCATTCGTGTCAAACCAGAGATCGTTCTCTGGATTTGGATTGTGGACTCCACCTGGAGTTTCCGATGGATCAGGACCATAGAGAGCAGGGACAGTTCCTAGTGGAGTGCCTGGGGCAATGTATGTGACGACCTTTGCATCGGCCGTGTTCTGTGACTTCCATGCATCAAGATAGACTTTGCCGATTGCACTATCGCGGGCCTGATACCAACGAAGGTCTATTGGGCCCCCATCCAAAGGAGAAGGATATGATGATCCTCCTGTTAAGTTTTGATAACGATAAATCGCATCTGGATGTAAAGCTCCATTGGCCAATTGATTATCAGAATGTATATCAATCCAGATGTCGCCATAATTTGCAGTAGGATGGGCCCCGGCAGCAACAAAATCGCCATTATGTGCAGCATAGAACGAAATGATCTCCCCATCTGCAATGGCCTGTACATTGGCCGCGAGGGTCTGGGCGAACTGTGCATTTGCAAGGGCAAAAGCTGCATTAGCCCTATTGTCTATAATGCTTTGGTCGATCTGTGAAGAATCAAATCCTTGTGCATCCCACCAACCACCCTGCCCATTGGCGGTCGTAGAATTACGATCAAATGCGCCTTCAGAAGATGCGGCATTGTGGGTCGTCTGGGCCCAGACCTTTGCGTCCGTATAAAGACCCTCATAGTTTCCTATTTCAAACGAAGCATTTGTCTTGTAGATATAAAGGCGATTCGATCCAGCAGTATCCATCCAGAGATCGCCATCTGGGTTTGAATTAAGAACTTCT
>DTRI01000207.1 GCA_012966015.1 Flavobacteriales bacterium
TATGTACCCAAAGAAAATTTCAGCCGCGATTCACGCCAACCTATCATGGTCGACCACCAACTACCAGTGGCTTGGTTTAGGAAAAAGGTAAGTGGGCAAAGTATTGGTACGTTGGCTTCATGGGGGATGCATCCCGAAGCCTTTGGTAATAGAAATACATTTATCACCTCCGACTTCGTGCACTACTATCGACAAGCCATGGAAAACGGCCTGACTGGAACCAATGGATTTGCAGGATTCGGTGGTAGATCAGTTTTCTTTACCGGACCAGTTGGCGGCTTAATGACACAACTTGGCCTGGAAATCACCGATCGTTTTGGTCAACAACAAAGCCATGATGGACGAGACAAAGCGCAAGCACAAGGAGAAAACCTAGCTATTTTGGCATCACAAGCCTTACGCGGTTCCACAGCAAAAAAATGGAAGATCAATATGTTGCCTTATCAGCTAAGACCTTTTATTCCCCGGTTGGTTGGCCGATGAAGATCTTGGTTGCTTTAGGCACAGTGCACCCAGGTCTTTATGGCAACATCTTTGCAACCAAAGTTCGGAGTGAAATCAACGCTATTCGTGTTGGTGAGATTGAGCTACTGACAACTCCAGGGGGAGATCTTCCCTGAGATTGTCGATGGAGGAATTGAAACGCCAGATGGAGCGGATATTCCAATTCCACCAGTCGAGGTACCACCGTTACGGCATTGTATGACAGGATGGCTTAACCTGAGTATCAATTTAGGAATGGAGGAGGTAGGTTATATTGTCCCAATATCACAATGGGACCGGAAACCACCATATACATATGAAAACAAAAAAGCGCCCTATGGAGAAGTGTATATAGAAACTCCGAAGGCGTCGCGTATCATTTATCAAACCAGCATAGAACTGTTGGATCATCTCCACACCACATTGAGAAATGCACCAGAAAAAACTGCCCTGCCAGGGCCTATGCCAGATTCCCATTAAAGAAACTGATTTCCGTCGTATTCCTTCTATCAGACCTCTCACATAAATAGCAAAATTCATCAAAATTCTACAGTTGGTTGTAGCCAGGCAGATTCAAATTCCCCTTCATGGTAAGGATTTTCCTTTTCTTTTGAAGAAATAACTTTGGCTCGAACATAGATCTCATCACCCTTGAAATCGTATTGAACCTTGAATCCTGATTCCTCAGCTAAAATCTGCCCATTTACCCCTTCCTTTGAGTTTCGATGCTGACTATCCATTGATTCAGAATCAATCGTATTACTTTTCATTTTGCCTATAAATTGAGTGATGTAAGTTATTCCATCTTCTGGTTCAATTTCAATTTTGAAAGATTGCCAATTCTTTTCAAATGATTTGATGATTACACCCGTAGAGGAATAAAAATCACCTTTTTCCATCGCCCTAATGATTAACTCTGGCGTAAGAAAAGCTGCCTTCACCATTACCCAACTACGTCCGAGATTACTTCGATTTGTCTGATATTGATGATAGTTATGAGCATCATCAGTTGCAATACCATATATTATTTCACCTGAACCATTGGTTAATCGTTTGATTAAGATTTGATCCCACATCTCTTCTGTGCTTATATGGGCAGCATCCCCATAGTTTCTGACAGATGGGTGACCATTGTAGACTTCGAAGAATTTTTCGTTTTCTACCTCAGCAATATCTTCAGCTGTCAAGGCCCAATCAAAATTTGGATGATTGACGTGTACCAAAATCGGCCGACCAATCTGTCGTCGCTGCTCCATTACAGCATTAACATTATTTTGAATTACCTCACGAACTGATCTGCCACTCTTAGGTGTAATCAAAGTTGCAAGATTCGATGCATTGAGATGAACAGGTTTGTTAATAAAGCGGGCTGTAATTTCTTCCCCTTGAATCAACAAGAATTGTCCTGGCGTCTCAAAAAGTGAGCGAAATTCATTAAGTGGTTTTAAACGAACCGTCAGTCCCAATTCCGGATCTTCCTCTGTTTCAACCCATTCCTTTCCAAATAGTTCAGGTAAGTTTTTGCAACTGCTTCGCCACCTGCGGCTGGAAAAATCCATTTGTCCCCTTCCTGTAGGATGTTATGGTCAGATAAGGCCAGAAAATTGTAACCATTCTCCACATACCAGCTAACAATCATCTCCGGAAAATCGTCTCCATCACTCCAGAAAGAATGTGTATGAAGATTACCTTTCCACCATTTGGAATTCGATGTTTTTTGATCGGGGTTTATTTTTGCTCCAACTCCATTATTGAAATTTATTGCTATTAGAATAACAAAAAAAACATATTGAATAACGCATCGACTAGACATAAAATTGGCCTCAAATTATTACTAAGGGGTTTAGTCAACTCCCCGACATTCCACACGGGATTAATGCTGAAAGACACAAAATATTAAAACAGGAAATATTCACGATCTAGCAATTGTACTTAAAGTTAAAAACTTAAGTACAAGGATTTTTTGTAAGAGAGGTAAACATTTTTCTGAAACCCCATATTACTTTAGCATTTGCTAGAACTCATGATATACAGGCTAAGACATATGTGGATAAAGAGACGAAGAACCATGAAGACGATCAGTTTCTACGTTGGATTAATATTGTAGGGAGATACTGATTTCATACCTCCAATTCTACATTTCTCAAAACTTGCTCTGTTTTTAAGATGTATTATTGGCTCTATTTTGTTGATTTAGTGTCAATCTTCGGTTCGAATACGAATTCCTTCTCGATGAGAAGAGGATTCAATATATCCCGCCAGATGGTGTAGCCTTCTTTGTTCATATGTAGATTGTCATTTTTAAATATGTCCTTTCTTACTTCCCTTTCAGGATCTAGCATGGAAGTCGCTACATCTACATACGCAAGTTGCTTGTTTTTTTGCACACACCTCTGCTACGAGAGCACTCAAATCATGACTAGGATACATTTATCGACCATTCAACGGGCATAAATCATAGAAATACGCTTCATAGTCCCGGTAACTGACACACCAGCTTCACCATTTATCTACTGCGAACCCAAACCATCAAATTTAACTTGGATCCCAGTATCCACGA
>DTRI01000208.1 GCA_012966015.1 Flavobacteriales bacterium
TTTTGAACAGTACACCAAACGATATTGAGACGGTATACAAGCCGATGAGCGTATCATTTATGTACACATTGGAAAAATTGGCCTGGGACGCAGGCATGTACTTTCTGGCAATTTCGTAGGAGAGGACCTCACGTACAAAAGAGGGATCCTGAATGACATTGCTCAATTTAATCTTGTCGTAGCCCTGGTGATTTTGGTCATTTATCACGTAATCCAGCTTTATGTTAAATGGATTCTTGATACGGTTGACGCTAACAGAGCTATACCCCTTGTATCGGATCCCAACACTGTCATAAGGCATCCCATCGATCGAGAGGCTGCCCATTAAGCGCTCTTCAAGCCCGTCAACATATAAGCTGTCCAGTATGGCATCCCAGTTGGACTCAGTGAAATAAATGCGTATTTCGGCAATACTGCTGTCGCTATATAATGATTGAGCCGAAGTGTTTTGGCTGAAGGATAGCAGCATCGCCGACCAAATTACTAGGGCTTTTTTCACTGGACGTTATTTACTTGATCAGCGATATCATTTTCGTGAATGACCTGGCATTGTCGAACTCTACCCTTATGAAATAAACACCCACCGCTTCACCTGACAAATCAATATTTTTCTCATTGCTTAAACTGAGAACCTCATGGCCGTACATGTCGGATACCTTTACCCTATAATTGCCTGCTTTACCCAATCCTCCCAATTCGAAAATTCCAGTGCTGGGATTGGGGAATATAACCAGCCCATCCGCCATGGTTTGTTCCACACCTGTTGATCCGGTTTCAGTAATGAAAATATTCGTACTGGTAGTATCTCCATTGGCATCCGTTACGAGCACCGTATAGTTTGTATTCCCGCACAGTCCTACGGCTGTTGCACTTGTCTGCACAGGGGATGTACTCCACGAATATGTATATGGAGATACGCCACCCGTAACTGCTGCTGTGGCAGTACCATCACACATGCCAGTAGTCGCTGCAGTAGCACTTGCCGTTACTTCGAATGTCACCACACAGGGAGTCAAGCCAGTATTGCCACCAACGCAATCACCACAGGAATCAACGTAAGCTGTGCCTCCGGCATCGCAGTTGCAGTCCACGCCCATAAGTATCTGTATACCGGGGTAAGTGCATTCATAACGAAAAGCCTTCGCAGGCCCCTCTGAATATTGCCAGACAACATTGTCATTGGAATCTACCTCATACATGTACTCACTGGACAGATTTACAAAGGTGTTGCCGTTGGACAATTTCTCACTTGCCGATTGTCCATTGGCATTGTCGATGCAGGCATGCCGCCAGGTATAGGTTGATGGGCCGTAGGACTGACCAGGGACAAGCGTATAATTATAACCATCTACCGGGGCATCGATAGCATCCACGGCAGAATTTCCACTAAATCCGTTCCAGTCTTTACCTTCATTGTTAAAGAATTGTATGTATCCACCATTTTGCCTGCCATCATCCTTGACCCACCGTGGGTCATGAACCGCTTTAGGTATCGTTTGAGTGCCTGGTGCTCCATAGTTTGAAGGGTTACCCCAACGATAGATAAAATCTCCACCCATTCCTGAATTTCCTCCAGTATGGCCAGCAGCTTCTGCCGTTGTAGTACTGTGGTCAATAATGTAAAACTCAGAGGCGAAACGTGCAGTAAACACAATTTGGTCCAGCTCTGCGTTGTAGTTGATGCCATTCACATGGAACCAGTCACCGCTGTTAGGGCCAGCTCCACCTGATACAGCATTGATGTCCATAAGTTCAGGGTGATCTGCCACTACGCCAAAATTGTCCTTTGATACGTCAAAGTCCTGAATCATATGATCCCAAATATGCCACTCCCAAACCACGGTAGCCGTAGAACCACTTGGCTTAATTTCGACAATATGCGTTGGCCACCGAACCTGGTTACTTTGTCTGCCAGCCTGTATCAGTTCTGCGGATGTTTTCACCTCCCAGGCAATAAACAAGACATTTCCGTTAGGCATGATCTCAATATCATGGTGCTGGACATATTGAGAAGTGGAGTAGAGAAACTCCCACACTAGATTCCCATTGGGGTCATACTCCTGAAGCACACCACCTGAGGCGGCACCATTCAGTTGATTACCGGGGTTTACACCTCCCCTTACTATGTTCCCGTCTTCCTTTAACAACACGGCATAGTTTCCATTGGTATTGCAGGACCAGGTGTGGGCAATATTTGCATCTTTGTCGATCAGGTAAACAGTACTCGAACTTTTCTCATTATATAATGCGTAGCCATTAAACGACTGGGCGTTAACGTTTAGGCCAATGAGAATCAGGGCGACTGGCAGTAGTGAGAAGGTGAAGTTATACATGTTTTCAATTTCTTTCATTAATTTGATGCAATTTACAATTTATCTGAGCACAAGTGCCCCGATTCGAGCCGAATCGAAGGATAAGACAGCTCTGCTAGGAAAAGGTTTAATTTATAATATAATTAGTACGGCCTAATAATCCATTAGGCACGAGTCCGCTTTCAAATACAATAGTTGAACAGGATGCCCTGCTTTTATTTTGGAAATACATCGGTATAGAAGCATTATTTGAGCATTGGAAAGGCAGAAAACCACGGCAGGACTTACCTGGAATACTGAAAATTTGACTATTTTTGAGAGAAATCCCAATTCATTATCAATTGCTACTCGCCATGAAAAAGTTCTGTTTACTACCGCTCCTTTTAAGTATTTGTTTAAGTGCTTCTGCACAATTTACGGCTGACCTGTCTTTTGGTAAGCTTACCTGTGGTTATGATGCTGTCCTTGGGGATTATTACGATGTGGAGATAATTCTGGACAACCAGTTTGTTCCGTCTTGTGCCGGGTTCCAGTTTGAAATTACGAATATTCTTATAGATAGTCTTTATGGTGGGTGGCTTGACCTCTTTTAATCCTTCGTATGCCGTTGATACAGGATTTGTGCTTGCTTTTGCTTTCGGTCCACCCTACCTGCCTCCGGATAGCGGCGTTCTTACCATGATGAGGTTCACCAATCCCAATAAACACAATAGTTCATGTCTCACCAACTTCACTTACGCTGATTCTGTGCCCAATGCAGTACCTACCTCTTTGGGGCCCTGCCTTGATCTATCGCTAAATAGCAGCAACCAAACTTCCGTGATTTGCAATGGCGACAGCATAATGCTGGGTGGTATGTACCAATATATGGCTGGGTCCTATTATGATACCCTTGCAGCACTGAATGGTTGCGACAGTGTTATCCGGACAACATTGACTGTAAATGCCAGCTATGAATTTTGGAATACCGTTACTATTTGTTCGGGAGATACCGCCATCATAGGCAGTACGTTTTATACTGATGCGGGAATTTATTATGACTCCCTACAAACGGCTACATTGTGTGACAGTGTGTATGTTGTTGAGATCATTGTCAATGCAACGTATGAAATATTAGACACCGCATCAATATGTTTAGGTGACAGCATCATAATCGGCAGCGTATTCTACAGTGACCCGGGCACCTATTACGACTCCATGCTAACGGTTAAAGGGTGTGATAGTGTGTTAATTTGGGAGATTGTTGTTAATGCGAACTATGAAACATTGGACACGACAGACATTTGCACAGGTGACAGTATCATGATCGGCAGCACATTCTACAGTGACGCGGGCACCTATTACGACACGCTACAATCAGCTGAGGGATGTGATAGTGTATTGGTTATCGAGCTCAATCTAGATGCTTTGCCTGTGCCTGTAATAACGCAAACTGGTAATGATCTTACTTCCAGCTCGGCGATGAGCTATCAATGGTACTCAAGTAGTACAGCACTAGTTGGTGAAACCAACCAAACCTATACCGCCACCATTTCAGGCGCATACTCCGTTATGGTTACAGATGCCAATGGATGTTCAGGCAGCTCGGATACCTTGCAAGTGACAGTCGCTGTAGGATTGGAAGAGATAAGTGTTCTGCCAATGTTACGTATTTTTCCCAATCCCATAGAAGACCAGGCAATAGTCCATTTTGACCCTTCCGTCTTTAAGGGGCCCTATACAATCCTTGTATATAACCTCATGGGTAAGAAGCTATTGGAGGAACCAATGACTTCGGAAAGTCAGGCGATTATTCAACGCAATGATCTTGCCCCAGGCATATATTTCATAGAGCTGGCAGGAGAATCCAGGACATTAGTGGGCAAATTCACAATCAAATAGCTCAAGTCAGCCGGCTTTTAAGTAACCTTGATTTACTACTGATAATAGCACAATCAATCGTTAGCTTCTCAAAAATAGCTAATTTAAGCCTCCAATATTTATAAGTTGAAAGAGGCATACATAGTAGATGCGGTACGAACACCGATCGGTAGCTTTTGCGGATCATTAGCGGCGGTTCGAACAGATGACCTCGCGGCATTGGTTCTGACAAAACTGATAGCGAAGAATCCTTCCCTTGATCCCATAGTGATTGAAGATGTGATCATGGGTTGCGCCAACCAGGCTGGCGAAGACAACAGAAATGTGGCTCGAATGGCCCTTCTATTGGCTGGACTTCCTTTCCAGGTACCAGGTGAGACTGTGAACAGACTCTGTGCTTCAGGCATGTCGGCGGTGATACATGCTGCCAGAGGTATTGCAACGGGAAACGGTGATATTTATATCGCTGGTGGAGTTGAGAATATGACGCGAGGTCCCTGGGTTATTTCTAAAACCTCTACTCCCTATGGCAGAAATGCCAAAATGGAGGATAGCAGCTTCGGCTGGCGTTTTATCAATCCAAAAATGGAAGAGCTATATGGCACAGATGCCATGGGCCAGACAGCTGAAAATTTGGCGGAGTTGCACAAAATTAATCGAGAGGACCAGGATAAATTTGCGGCCTGGTCGCAGAGTAAGGCGAGTACCGCTCAGGAATCTGGAAGGCTGGCGAGTGAAATTGTTTCTGTGGAAATTCCGCAACGGAAGAAAGATCCCATCATCTTTGATAAAGATGAATTTATCAGAGAAGGAACAACCGCTGAAGTTCTCTCCAAGTTGAAGCCGGCATTTAAAAAAGATGGAACCGTTACTGCCGGAAACTCCTCTGGATTAAATGACGGAGCTGCGGCCATGTTAATCGCCTCTGAGGAAGGCATGAAAGCGCAAGGCCTGCAAGCACCACTGGCACGAATAGTTTCTTCAGCTGTGGTAGGCGTTGAACCGAGAATAATGGGCATCGGGCCTGTAGAAGCATCAGAAAAAGCCTTGAAGCGAGCGGGTTTATCGCTTGATGATATAGACATCATAGAGCTCAATGAGGCCTTTGCAGCCCAGAGCCTGGCAGTTACACGTAATCTCGGTCTATCAGATGACGATACGAGAATAAATCCAAACGGCGGCGCCATTGCATTGGGCCATCCACTGGGTATGTCAGGCACTAGAATCCTACATACCGCAGCCCGTGAACTGAAAGAGCAAAATAAAAAGTATGCCCTGGTAACTATGTGTATTGGGCTTGGGCAGGGATATGCTACTGTTATTGAACGCGCCTAGACTTTTCTGTTCTTTCTTCTCAGCGACAAATAATCCAAATAATAAAGGACCTTTATAGAAAAGCTATTGGTTTGTGGTAAATCACCAAGTTCTTCGAAGTTTTTGAAATAGTCATCTGCAATCTCCGAACCCTGATGCAGTATAGAATTTTTCCAAACGATCTTGATCTCACTTCCCGGTGCAAAAACCCAGGTATAGACTAGGTCAATGTTGAAGGCGTTAAAATTCACATTGTGTAGCAACGATCCCGCATCGTCTTCACCCGAGTAATCAGAATCGGTCAAATAACCACTGTGGTCCAATACAAAGAAGTCCTTATAGGTGGCTGTAGACCAGTAGTGCCTTACACGCAAACTAAGTCCCATACGGTTGGTAAAAATATAAGCGGCTTCCAATTCATTGATTAGCGTTAGCAGATCCCTCTTCCCAAAAATAATATTGTCGACGCTATCAATGGCAGCATACCCTATGTCGTTAATGAAATTGTATGACTCAATCTCATACTGGAAGGATAGATGATCGTTTAGCCTGAATCTGGGTTCCAGGGTAACATTAAGCCTGTAGCGGCCGGATTCGTCATAGGTCCGTAGGTTCCCATTTCCATCCAGGGCAAACTTTTTGCGGTAATCTGAAGAGAAAAATCCACCAAAATTAACATCAACAGGATTTGTATAATATCTTCCCCATATACGAGGCTCAAAGAAATCATAGGTCTCAACAGGTTGATAATTAACAAACATTCCAGCCGTCATATAATTTCTGAATGTTGCACCCACATTGGCGGCCATGCTAAAGCTGGCAAACTTATCTGGCTTATAAAGTCTCCCGTAATTTACTTCAATACTCGACCATGATCTAAGTATGATCCAATAGGGTTTATACACGTTATAATTTAGATACGCTCCGGTGCCGGTCTCGTTGTTGTTATACAGAAATCCAAGGTCATTGGGATCGTAGGTATCACTCTCAGCGAAGTACCAAACTCCGTATTGTAAATTGCCACCAATTTTTCCCAGTTTCATACCGTATGTAAATCCAAGGTCCAAGCTGTCAGGATTGTTGTAGTATTTCTGGCTCAGGACCCCTCCCATATCAAATGATACGCTGTTCTTCTTATTTCGCAATTTCAATTCTGATCCGGTAACATTGGCATCCATCTTATCACCCTCTCTGAATACATGGGTATTTATCAAGCTAATGGAAGAATTGTTCTTCAGCGTTTGATCCAGCACAAACACATTGTAATTCACCATCGGCTCCGTCAGAATCGCTCTTGCTACCCCCAAAGAATCCTTAACTGTGGCAAAGGTCCTCGCTGTTACGGCATTTAGTACGCCTATGCCAAGATTCCGCTTTGTCCTACCAGATATTTTGGTGGAATTAATTAATTGAACCTCATTGGGGTTCTCAGTTATGGTTTCACCACTTTCGAGCTGGTCCCCGACATCATAATATCCTGCCGGAGTGCCTCCAATTCTTCGGGAATAAAATAAACCTCCCTTGTTAAACAGCTCAGTGCCCTCCATAAAGAAGGGCCTCTTTTCATCAAATCTGACTTCAAAGGGCGATAGATTCAATACCTGATTATCAGATTGTACCTGTCCAAAATCCGGAATTAAGGTCATGTCCAGGGTAAAGGCATCGTTGATACCATATTTGATATCCATGCCGCCATTTATGGAATAGGCATCTGAACTGGTGCCCGCAGCAGGATCCTTGTAATTTTCGTAATAAGTTGAGACATACGGAATAAAAGCTAACCGGACCGGAGACTTAATACCTCGAATGCCGTTGAGCTGGCCAAACTGGTTGACAAAACCGTCAATCTCAGGATTAAGCGTATTCCACCAATTGAATTCTCTAAAGCGCCTGATCTTCCTGCCAAAATTAATACCCCAGGTCTGCACCTCCTCCTTAGAAAACCTGATAGCTGAGTAGGGAATTTTCATTTCCACATACCAATTTGTAGCGTCGATTCTAACTTCACTTTTCCAGACTGCATCCCAGCTTACGTCCTGTCCTTGCGAAGCGGAATACCTGGCATCCCATTGAACCCCAGTAGGATGAATCACGAATCCGTAGGCGTTCTGATCATCGTTGTAGGTATCTAACATAACTGCAAAGACATCCGTATTTTCTTCATCGTCCCGGTTACTCAGCTGTCTCATGATGCTATCCGCCGACACATCGTACATGATGGCACCAATATAGATTGCTTCGTCATCATACAGAACCCTTACCTCTGTTTTCTGGCTAGGTGATTCCCCGGGATTGGGTTCACCCTGAGTAAAATCCGTGGCAATTTCTGCTCCCTTCCAAACTTCCTCATCCAGGAATCCATCAATTTTTGGAGCTTCCTCAATCCGCAAGGCTGACAAATTTCGAATGACGATGCTATCATTTGCAATGGTGTAATTGCAAACTGACAGGAATATGAATGCCAGCATAATTCGCATAATCCTTAAAGGAAACTAATGATACGGAAAGATAGTGTTTGCGTTTCCCCTCTCAACAAAATTTAACATTAAATGGGTGGGCTAAGAAACAGAAATTATGGAAGACACAGAGGTCTTTTCGCCCAATTGCAGAAGATGTACGACTAGCTCCTTATCTACTGAGTTATGATGCGTACCTACCCCTTCTTGAGGTTCCCGCTGGCACTTTCCATCTTTTATTTCATTCCAATTTGCTTTGAATAGTTCTCTTATACAATCATGTAGGCGAGCATAATATGTTTTGAGTAAATCATCTTGTTTGCAAACAACTTCAGCCTGTGCAATTAAATCACCTGTATCAATTCCCACATCCATATAGTGAATTGAAACCCCTTTTGGCGTATTGTCAACCAAACTCCATAGCTCGGGGTCAGATCCACGGTTCCAGGGCAAAAAGGAAATATGAAGATTGATAATCCTGCCTTCATAAGCTTCAATTACATCTTTCGCAACAATAAATGGGTATCCATAGCTAACAATAAATTCAGGGTCCACCTCCTTAACATAAGACAGGTCCAGTTTGCTGGCGCACACGACCAGCTCTTCGCCAAAAGATTTCAGCACATCTATTAGCGGAGACCCAATATTACCCAGAAATAAAACTTTCATAACCTTCGATAATGTTGCAATTTAACTCATTATATTTGTGTGGCGAACAAGGCTAAATTGAGCTGATGATAAAGCAAGTGGTTATTTCTTTTACGATTTGTGTTTTAGGTATTTTTGCCACAACTTCGTGCGCCGAAAACAACAAGGGTAATACTGAAGAAATTAAAATGGAAGATCCACAAGATAACCTGGAAGTAGTGACCTTTGGCGCTGGGTGTTTCTGGTGCGTAGAGGCGGTGTTTGAAGAATTAAAAGGAGTAAAAACGGTGGTCTCAGGATTTTCAGGCGGAACCGTTGACAACCCATCTTACAACCAGGTTATTACTGAAAACACGGGCCATGCTGAAGTATGCCAAATAGAGTATGACCCTGCGGTTGTATCCTTCGGTGAACTACTGATGGTATTTTGGCAAACTCATGATCCAACTACCCTCAATCGACAGGGAAATGACCAAGGGCCGCAATACAGATCTGCTGTTTTTTATCATACGGAAGAACAAAAAGTCATTGCCGAGCAGTATAAACGCCAGCTAGACGCAACCGGTGCATGGAGCAATCCAATTATAACAGAGATAACTGCTTTCACAAAGTTTTTTGAAGCTGATCCATCACATCAGGAGTATTACGCCAACAACCCTACAGCTTCTTATTGCACTTACGTGATTCAGCCCAAATTGGAGAAATTCAGAGAGGCTTTCAAGGATAAGCTCAAATAAACTCTATTATCGTCGTTCATTTAGGATGAGCTTATTATCATTTTATTGTGCATAAATCATATTACCAAATGGCTAGTTGAGCGCAGTTATGAGTAGTGCAGAGTCGATCCCCTTTAAAGATCTATTTTCAAAGCAGGCAGCAGACTATTCAACCGCTCGGCCTACTTACCCCGATGAGCTTTTTCAGTTTATCGCTTCACAGGTTTCAGCTCATAAGGTAGCCTGGGATTGCGCCACGGGAAACGGCCAGGCTGCTCTGTCATTGGCCAAATATTTTGATGAAGTTATCGCTACGGATGCCAATGCAAATCAGATTAAAAATGCGCATCCACATGATAGGGTTGAATACAGAATAGCCTCAGCTGAAAGCAGCGGATTGGCAGCTTGTTCCGTGAATGTAATAACAGTTGCCACAGCGGTACATTGGCTTGATTTGGATAGATTCTATAAAGAGGTAGGCAGGGTGCTGAAGGACGATGGGGTTATTTTTATTTGGAGTTACGCAAACAGCCGCACAGATAATAACATCAATGATATATTGATGGAATTTGCACATGGCCTTTTAAGAGATTATTGGCCCAAAGAAACACAAGTGGTTATGGACAAATATGAGTCCTTGCATTTTCCATTTGAAGAGATAGAAGCACCAAAATTTGAATGCAACGTGACGTGGGATTTACAAGAAACTGTGAATTATTTGATGACCTGGTCATCAGTTCAAAAATATGTCGAGGCAACCAATGGGAATCCCCTCGACTATATAATGAAAGATTTGATATCGGCGTGGGGAGACAAGTTTCACAAGAGAGAAATTATATGGGATTTGCATTTAAAAGGAGGACGAAAGAATTGAGATTTATTAAATTGCAGTCCTAATTAATTGAGAACCCGCATCAAAGCAATAAAATACATTGTTGGAGCCGCTGCTATACTCACTATAGCGTTCCTTTCTATTGGGCTCATCTTTCCTGAGGTTAGCTACGAAAACAAAGTATTGGTCAATAAATCCATCGAACATTCTTTTCGGGTATTTAATAACCCCATGAAGCTAAAAGATTGGATAACCGGATTCAAAAAGATCAGCCATGTAAGTGGCTTTCCCAATGAGGTTGGAAGTCAATGGGAACTGACAATAGAGGAGGATGGTGAGGAGATTTCTATGCTTGAAGAGCTTACAGCATATGAATTGAATAAACTCTTTGCGTTAAAAATCGATAGCGAAGTCTTAACTACTTACGTAGAAATTAGATTTGAAGAAGTTGGTTCGGGTACTGCAATTATTGTGAGCAACAGAGTCATCGGTAAGAATATCTTCTTTAGGTCGCTATTTCCGCTATATAAATCCTACTTGGCAGAAACGACGCAAGCTGACTATGAAAAGTTGAAAAGCGTAATTGAATCGACAGAATAAAGACAAGGAAACTTGTTAATTCGTTGGCTCATGGGCTCATAGAAGCCAATTTATTCCCATCTTTACATAATGGCTAATATCTTTGAGTTTAAAGGCTACAAGCCTGTGATTCATGAAAGTGCATTTGTACACCCCAATGCTACGGTTACAGGTGATGTAATTATG
>DTRI01000209.1 GCA_012966015.1 Flavobacteriales bacterium
AAGGATTCATCACCAAGCTTTTTACAATATCTGGAAAGCGTTAAGCTGTTGTTGGGAACCGAGCTAAAGCTGGTTAACAGATATAAGTTTGATAATTCCCTATCAGTGAACATAGGAAAGAAGAAAGAAATTACGATTTCCAACAAGGTTGCCCAAAACCTCTATGTAAATATTATTTAAAACACACATGTTTGAAGCTGCCACTGAACACTTTTTAAGTGTATCTCCAATAATCCAGGCATTGTATGCAACCACCTTTACCTGGCTGGTAACTGCAGCAGGTGCATCACTGGTATTCTTCCTGAAGACGCTCAGAAGAAAATTTCTGGATGGCATGTTGGGATTTACAGGAGGAGTGATGGTAGCAGCCAGCTATTGGTCACTATTAGCACCATCCATCGAAATATCTGAATATCAAGGATATATACCCTGGTTACCGCCGGCTATTGGCTTTCTTACCGGCGCATTTTTTCTGTTCGGGCTGGACAAGCTAACGCCTCACCTACATATTAACTTTAGGCCTTCCGAGAAAGAGGGTATTGAGACCGACTGGCACCGCACAACACTTCTTGTGTTAGCCATCACCTTGCACAACATTCCGGAAGGCCTGGCAGTAGGAGTAGCATTTGGGGCAGTTGCAGCAAATTTACCTCATGCAGACATGGGTGCAGCCATTGCATTGGCTATAGGAATTGGGTTGCAGAACTTTCCTGAAGGTATCGCAGTGGCTATGCCACTCAGGAGGCAAGGTGTCAGCAGGTTCAAGAGCTTTTGGTACGGGCAATTATCAGCGATAGTAGAACCTGTAGCGGGCTTGATAGGTGCAGCCACCGTAATCTACGTCCAGCCAATATTGCCCTATGCGCTTGCATTTGCAGCTGGAGCCATGATTTACATCGTAATTGAGGAGGTAGTTCCAGAGTCACAGCGAGATAAATACACAGATATAAGCACCATAGGATTCATTATCGGTTTTGTAATAATGATGATTCTAGATGTGGCCTTAGGTTGATATCACTTACTTTTGTGTGTTGTGAGTGATGAGGTAAACATAAGGAACAAGCGTGCCAGCCACGAATACGAATTTCTTCAGAAGTATACGGCTGGAATGCAGCTGCTCGGCACTGAGATTAAATCCATACGTGCCAAAGAGGCCAACCTGCGTGATGCACATTGTACTTTCATAGGAGGAGAGCTCTGGGTGAAGAATCTACAGATATCTGAGTACTCTCACGGGGGCATGAGCAATCATCAGCCCAAACGAGATCGCAAATTACTTCTCAATGCCAGGGAGCTGGACAAATTGTTTAAGGGCTCATCTACCAAGGGGCTGGCCATCATTCCATTGAGACTCTTTATTGGAAAGCGAGGCTTTGCAACTCCAACTTCAGATCTTGCTCAAATCTCAAATGCTGAAGAAAAAGGATGTGCAGCGGGAAATAGACCGCTCTCTTAAATCTTAAGGCAGAAGTGAGCTACTGCTTAAAATTGAAGAGGTAAAAATCCTGGTCCGTAGAATCGGGGTCGTTTATTATTACTATCTGAATAGCAGCATAAGTAAACGATGCCGAATTTCCCAGCTTCGTTAGTATAACATCCCCATCCATAATATCGTTCACCTGACCGAGCCCCACTCCTGACTGGTAGGCATTTACCACAGAGGAATCTGTAGCATTTGCATAATCGAATGCATTGAACTTAATAAATTTACCTCCCGCAGGAGACACCCAGGTTCTGGAAAGTACCTCTGTAGTATCATTGAGAGGCATATCCTGCAAATCCAAATCTGTAGAATCGTTTAAAGACGATATCATCCCTAAGCCAGCTTCAAGGTTATAGGCATCTGCATTCTGAGAGTTATTAGAGTACATTTTATGACCAGTAGTCTCCGATAATGGGCTGGGCTGGGTTGGCAGCGGTCCCACAAATATTCGCATTGCATGCGAACCCGTGCTGCCATTATTGTCTGTTGCAGTAAAAGTTATAATTATATTTGAGTTGGCAGCATCCGCCAACACAAGAAAATCAAAAGACATCTCTAAAAAGTCGAGGTTATTCAATCCACTATCCAATTCAATAATTGTTGGAGATCCAGGATTGTCAATTTTAGATGTTATTTGGAATTGCCTAAGCTGAATATCCGTATCAACAGAGATACTGAAGCTAACATACTCTCCCACCGGCGAATTAACTGACAGGCCACTGGGCCACACGTTTACCAGGGGTTCTTCTAATTCTTCATCCTTGGTACAGGAACTGAATATTGTGACAACCATCAGGCTGACACCCACACTTTTCACCCAAAAATTCATGGTATATAAAAGTAAATAAATTAATACTCAGTGACAAAAAAAGGGGGATAAAATTTATCCCCCTATTGGTTTAATGCTACAAAGAGCATTCTATTGCCTAATTAATTATTTAGCCTTGATCTTAAAAGCTTTACCTCTTACGGTAATCTTCTTTAAAGATCCCAAAAAGACTCTTTGCTGTTTAACCTCATATGATAAAGGCATAATGAAATCAGCATCAGGTTTTGACAACAACGCATCGTACAATGCATTTCTTACAGCCCTGTCCGTTCCACCTAGCGAAAACTGGGCGGGCATATAGATTTCCCCGGAATAATATTTCCGTCCCCCATAAGGTATCGCAAGGAAATAATGCTGCTCAGCAGACCCGGTTACCTCACCAACATACTCTAAGTCGTCCATATTAAAATTCACCTGAACATTTACTTGAGTCATTGGCGATACCCTCTTCGTTAAAGTACACGAAGTCGTAAGCAGCACACACCCCATTAACAGATATATGATTTTTTTCATAGTATGGTCTTTATATAATTAACTTGATTTATTAACCAATGTTACTGAGCAAAGTATAAGTTCAGTACCAATCGTACATCCTGGTTAGTATCCATATCAAACTGGCTCTTCTTCAGCTTTGAATACCTGGTAGGTGCAGTTGACTGATTAGGGCCTGGTGTTGGAGCCTGATCAACTTGATACTCTACATCTTCAGAATTAGAACCTACTTTGTAAGATTCCTCCACCTTGTATCTTCCTCCAAGAGTCCACTTAAGATTCAAGCCATACTCAAGGCCTATAGAAATTGGCAGATGGGCAACAAATATGTTGAACCCTACAATTCCTCCTATTCCAATGATTGTGTTTGACTTCTTATGCTTGTACTTGTTAAAGTCTCCATTACTAAGGGTAACCTCTGAAGTGGAATCCTCTTTTCCAAATCCGAGATACAGATCCGCGCCCATGTAAACGTCAAATATATTTGATGTTGCAAAGTGCTTTTCAATACCTGGCACAAACACATAATTCCTCTCGTTTGTTTTGGTAAAGTCCTCGGTAACCGAGTTGTTATTCGCACCATCGTAATATCCTGTGGAATCCGTTAATCCTGTTCCCTTTAGCTTTTCGCTATGCTTTGACAACCTCATTGCAAACCTGATCGCTAAATCATCCGATTGATAATACTTAAAGGTTAAGAAATCGCCCTGGGCAAAAAAGTTACCGGTAAACAAGCTAGCCTCAGCATCATCTGCTTCCGCATCTAAAACGCCGCCAAAGTCATAACCAAAAGTAAGCGAAAGATTGCCTGATTGTGGCCTAGCTCCCAGTTTAACCATAGTAGCGTCATTCTCTCTTTCTGACAGCTGCGCAAAAGAGCAAGTTGCCACTAGAGCCAATGCTATTGATAGTATTCTTTTTTTCATAATTTGTAGTTTAATTAGACAATTTACCCCATTGCGGGTGACTTATATTTGCTGACAAAATTAAAGAAACGAGTACTCAAATATTGATAATCAATTATACTTATCAACAATTTTATGTTAACTATCCCCAAGACCTCTCATCCAGCAGCGGCACAAAACTGAAATCCCCATATTCCTTTTTAGTATAGTCTGACGCCCCTGTTTTTATCAGCGTGGTCATCACCTGATTTTCAACGTTTCCAACAGGTATTACAAGTATTCCTCCCACCTTCAGCTGCTCTTTAAGCGGTTCGGGAATATAGGGTGCCCCAGCAGTAACCAGAACTTTATCAAATGGGGCGTAAGTAGGCATTCCCAGGCACCCATCGCCATGAAACATATTGGGCTTGTATTTGATCTTGGGAAGAAATGTCCGGGCGGTGTTATAAAGCTGTTTGTGTCTTTCTATAGTGAACACCTTCGCGCCAAGCTCCAGCAGCACACAGGCCTGGTAACCCGACCCAGTTCCTATTTCCAGCACTCTATCACCTTTCTTTATATTGAGTAGCTCTGATTGAAATGCCACAGTATAAGGCTGAGATATCGTTTGGCCTGATCCAATAGGGAAAGGTTTATCCCGGTAGGCCAGCGATTCAAAAGCGTTGTCTATGAACAGATGCCGCGGAACGCTGTTGATAGCCTCCAAAACCGCCTCGCTTTTAATTCCTTTTTCTCTTAAGCTGTCAACCAGTCTTTTACGAAGACCTCTATGCTTGTAGTTATCCATTGTTATAAGCTCAGTCTCATTAATAGTTCACCGCAAAGTTATGCGCTAGCATAACGCGGCCTAGTCATCAAGCCTAACAGTTTATAACATAGATTTCAACATGAATTAATAAACATTCAAATTCCATATCATTAGCGTGGTAATATTGGTAACTCCTGGGGTTGCCCTTGAGCAGATTGTCCGGCCAGGCAAAGAAAACGGTCTCGGCTACTCATTGTTTTTAAGAATTATACAATAGCGAATTTTCAAAGATCGGATTCTCTTTTACTTCGTACTTTTGTGCAAAATGCAACTATGCTTAAGATAGGAGTTATTGGAGCTGGACATTTAGGTAAGATCCATTTGAATCTGCTGAGAGATATCTCAAATGTAGAATTGATTGGCTTCTATGATACGAATGAGGGGAACACAGCAGAGGTTTCGAAAGATATGGGTCTTTCCGCCTTCGATTCTGTAGATGATCTGATTGAGGCGTCTGATATTGTGGACATAGTAACACCCACACTCTCCCATTACGAAATCGCCGTATCCGCCCTAAAAAAATCAAAGCATTTGTTTATTGAAAAGCCGATGACGAACTCCGTCGCGGAAGCGAAAGAGCTGATCGAGCTCACAGAGGAAGCGGGCGTAAAGGTTCAGGTTGGACATGTAGAGCGGTTTAACCCTGCTTTCTTGGCTGCAGCGGAGTACTGTTCTGACCCTATGTTTATTGAAACACACCGACTGGCCCAATTCAATCCCCGCGGAACTGATGTGCCGGTGGTATTGGATCTGATGATACACGATATTGATATTGTTCTGAGTGTTGTAAAATCCAATATTAAGCGAATTAGCGCAAGTGGCGTAGCGGTAGTTAGTGATTCACCGGACATAGCCAATGCCCGTATAGAATTTGACAATGGCTGTGTTGCCAATCTCACTGCCAGCAGAATATCCTTGAAGAATATGCGCAAAACCCGGTTGTTTCAACGAGATGCATATATAACCATTGATTTTCTGGAGAAGGAAGTGGAGCTGATAAAGTTACGCAGTATCGAAAAAGATGAAGAAACGGATCCTTTGGCAGTAATAATTGATGTTGGCAATGGCGCTCAGCCAAAGCAGCTCTATTTTGATACGCCCGCAGTTGGTGATGGAAACGCAATCAAGATGGAGCTGGAAAGTCTGTTGGAGAGCATTGAAAATGACAGTATTCCCCGCGTATCAGTGCAAGATGGATATGAGGCGCTTTCGGTGGCTCAGCAAGTACTGGATCAGATGCGACTTACAGAGAGTATTTCATAATACCCGCTGGACAATAATCAGAATTCTTCTTCGTTAATCCTCATTAACCACGCTTTGATTGACTTTCGATAAAACAAAATATCGTCTCAGCCTGCTCTGCTGCCTGTTGGCAATGAGCCTACTCGCTGCATCCTGCAGCAAAACCGGCTACGAAGTAGACAGGCCATCCTACCTGGAAATTAACAGCATAGACCTCACAAGCGATTTGGCCACAGAGGGCTCAGATGCCCATGGAATTATTGATGCGTGGGTGTTTATTGATGATATTTCAATCGGCACCTTTGAATTACCGGCTACCGTACCGCTGCTTGAGGAAGGCGATCACAAAGTCAATATTTGGGGTGGTGTCAAGGTGAATGGTATTTCAACTGACAGGGGCATCTACCCCTTCTATAAGTCGTATGAAATTAGCCACTACTTTACCACGGGAGCTACCAGCACGCTCAATCCAATAGTAACTTACCATTCAAATATTCAGTTCACCTGGATTGAAGATTTTGATTTGGGAAGCTCTATGGTTAAATCAGGCCTGAGTGACACGATGATGGTATTGAAAAGCGTTGATACCATGGCGTCCTTAGGCCTTAAATCAGCCGTTGTATACCTGGATCAGACCAATGATTATTTTGAAGCGCGTACGTCGCAAGGATACTTCACGCCTCCGCAAGGGCTTCCGGTTTACCTTGAAATCAGCTACAAAACTGAAAATCAATTCTCTGTTGGTGTTTACAAACACACAGTAAATGGAACCGCAAAAGTCAATGCATTCCTAAACATTCGCGCCAACAGTGCCTGGAATACAATGTATATAGAGCTCACCGATTACATGAAAGTTCATACCGATGCAATAAGCTTTGAGGTTTATTTTTCGGCAACCCTGGAAGCTGGGCTCGCTTCTTCTACCATCTACATTGACAACGCCAAGCTGATTCATTACTGATGAACAGAAAGCAACAAGTATTAAAATATCTGATTGGTGATTTCCTCGCTGCAGTACTTGCGTGGGGCGCCTTTTACTCCTATCGAAAGCTCTACATAGAAGAGGTACCGCTAGCGTTTGATGAGAAATTCTACATTGGCATTCTGATCATCCCGCTTTTCTGGTTGGGTATCTATGCAATTACTGGGCTCTATACCAGTATTTATCGTAAATCCAGGCTGAAGGAGTTAGGCCAGACCATTTTCCTCTCCCTAATTGGTGTGCTATTCATATTCTTTGCGATTTTGTTAGACGACGAGGTTGCCTCTTATAAACAGTACTACAAAACCTTTTTTGTGCTGTTTTCCTTTCACTTTTTGTTTACCTATATACCTCGATTTTTTCTGACCAGCACCACAGCATATAGGATACACAACCGAATGATAGGATTCAATACCCTTTTGGTAGGGAGCAATGGCAAAGCGCTGCAAACGTATCAGGAAATGGAGTCGGTACCACGATCAGCGGGAAATAAATTTGTGGGGTATGTGAACATCAACGGCAGTAATGGCTCAAATCTGAAAGAGCATATTCCACATTTGGGAGGATCAGATGAAATCATCGATATCATTAAGGAACACGACATTGAGGAAGTGATTATTGCCATTGACTCTACAGAGCATGTGAACATCAAGCAAATGATAACAAAGCTCGATGCAACAACAGTTATTACAAAGATTACCCCGGATATGTACGACATCCTCGCCGGTACCGTAAAGATGACTTCCATATTGGGAACTCCACTCATCGAAGTATCAAACGACATCATGCCCAGCTGGGAGAAGGCTGTTAAACAGGCGATAGATTTTATCTTTTCTCTGTCCGTTTTGATTTTGGGATCACCAATTTATGTGCTCACCGCAATTTGCATAAAGATGTCCTCATCCGGACCCATATTTTATACGCATGAACGAATAGGGATTCACGGCAAGCCCTTTTCCATATACAAATTCAGGTCGATGATAACCAATGCAGAGAGTAATGGGCCATCTCTATCCAGTGAAAATGACAATCGCATTACGAAATTTGGCAAGTTCATGCGAAAGATAAGGCTGGATGAAATACCTCAATTTTTTAACGTGCTGAAGGGAGATATGGCTTTGGTTGGGCCCCGGCCGGAAAGGCAGTATTACATAGATCAAATAGTTCAAAAAGCGCCACACTACATACATCTACACAAAGTAAAGCCCGGCATTACCTCCTGGGGACAGGTTAAGTTTGGATATGCAGAAAATGTTGAGGAGATGACGGAGAGACTGCGTTACGATCTCATTTATATTGAGAATATGTCACTCGCCATCGACCTAAAGATACTGATCTATACTATTCTGACGGTTATCAAGGGGAAGGGAAGATAGAATTGAATTTCTAATTTCTAATTCCTAAATGCTAGCTAGGCGCCAGGCGTTTACATCAAGACTTATCCTTCTTTTTGCTTACCACAACAATTCGCCATCGGTCACGCATGTCAAAACGGTGCTTTTGGAATATGAGAATAGTGGAAGCAGCGATCAGTCCGGTTCCAATAATAACCTGGGCAGCAGTTCTCAAAAACCCGGCAGATTCTTTGGAGGTGTTTGCATCGTATAGTGGATAAACTATATAGGATAAGCCAAGGGCAAATATAGGTCCGCCAAATCCGTATCCCAGCGCCTTTTCAAGCGGAAACATGAACTTGACCATTTGAAGCTCTTTTATCAGCACCTCCTCTCCCCCTCTCAAAATCAAAGATGTATCCGTAATTTCCTTGATGCGCCCCTTTTCAACATTATCCCCATGAATAATCCGATAGAGCAGCTTGTTGCCCTTTTTTAGGTATATCTTACCCCATCGGGTGCTTCCATTTGTCCTCACCAACAAGGCTTTATTCTGAGCAATAACCTCAGTAAAGTTCAGGGTAACCGCCAAAAATATGATTGCTAGATTCTTCATGACGCGCTTATTGACAAACATACAAATTATGCCCAATAAGTTAGATGGAACGTATCCTCATCAAAATGGTTACCCTATTGACCGCTATACGCGTAAGATTTTTTACATTTAAGCCCAAATTAGGAAGGGGATCTCTTGGTGGTGATTCTTCAAAAACACCTTCAATTCTGAGGATACCGAAGGAAATTTAGCTTTTCAGAAGTGAGATTCTTCCGTTTATCCAGCGTAACAGATAAAAAATATAAATGAAAAACATATCAGTAATCGGATCGGGCACCATGGGAAATGGAATCGCCCATGTTTTTGCACAGTCCGGATATTCCGTGTCGTTAATAGACATTGCTCAAGAGCCACTCGACAAGGCCATGGCAACAATAGAAAAAAATTTAGACAGGCTGGTAGCGAAAGAGAAGATCACCGAGTCGGACAGGAATGCTACCCTGACGAATATCACCACCTCCACAAAGCTCTCTGCGGCAGCTGAAGCAGACTTAGTGGTAGAGGCTGCCACGGAAAATGAGGAGATTAAGCTCAATATATTCAGGGAGCTGGATGAGCTTTGTAAAGGCGATGCGATCCTCGCAAGCAATACCTCTTCTATTCCCATTACCAAGATCGCCGCAGCAACCAACAGGCCCGCCCAGGTAATAGGCATGCATTTTATGAATCCAGTTCCTATTATGAAGCTGGTGGAGGTAATAAATGGAAAAGAAACCAGCGCAGCAACAACGAAAGCTGTTATGGACACGGCGAAAGACCTGCGTAAAATTCCCGTGGAAGTAAACGACTTTCCGGGATTTGTAGCCAACAGAATATTGATGCCTATGATCAATGAGGCCATTCTCTCCCTGGAAGAAGGCGTTTCTGGCGTAATGGAGATCGACACAGTGATGAAAATTGGAATGGCCCACCCTATGGGGCCGCTTCACCTTGCCGACTTCATCGGCCTGGATGTATGCCTCTCCATTTTAGAGGTAATGCACGAAGGCTTTAACAATGCGAAATACGTACCAAGCCCTCTGCTTGTCGAGATGGTAGCGAACGGAACGCTAGGCGTTAAATCAGGAGAGGGGTTTTACAAATACGAAAAAGGAAACAAGGAATTGGTAGTTGCTTCCAGGTTTACGAATTAATTTACAGCACTGCTGAAAAATGAAAACCCTCTATTGCTGCTCATGTTTATCGTTATTGTTGCTCAGCTGCAGTGCGTATGCACAGACAGAAGATTTTGAAGGAGAAACGGTGAGCGGGACAAATTTTAGCGTTGGAACAGAGCTTTTTATCATGGTGGGAGACTTGCTTATCAGTGAATATCCAAATTTTTCCTGTGATGGCAATCCAGATACGAATAGATATATGGACTCCGGTTGGCTTGATGGGCTGTCGACGGGAACTTTTGGATGGTTTGCTCCTCTCAAACCCTCTTCTACCTTTCAGGTTTCCACGTCGGCTGTGCAGTGTGGTTGGCCTGGTATCAATGATGGTGTGGACTCAACGAATGGTACGGTCAGATTTATTGGATTAAAAGTTGATAACACGAGCATTTACGAAGATTTTAACCTGGTGTCCTATAACTTTACTGATTTACTTCCCTTTACCTTCTCCGATTCCATTTGGGGTGGGAAAGATCTAAAGAATATGCAAATAGATATCGTTAACAACATGGACTATTGGGCCATGGACAATCTGGTACTCACAAATATAAGTACCTACATAAAGCCGGCTCCTCTCACGGAAAAACAAGTTCAGCTTTGCCCCAATCCAACAGCTGGCCTATTTCATATAAAAAGCTCCTCTACAGAAGACGGTGAAATAGTGATCCGTAATTACATGGGGCAAGCCGTAAAGAAATACGCTTCATCTGATCAAATAATGGATATCTCCATGCAACCAAAGGGAATATACTTTGTCTCTATTGGGAGCAATGCACCTGTGATTACTTTGAAGATCATCAAACAGTAGTGAAAAATCCCCTGCTCTTCTGATACGATATGCGTCACGATTTCAGTTTACGCCACCATTGTACCGGCTGCAGATACCCATGTTATTATCCTTTACTTTCTTTTGGGCGTCAAAATCCCGCCTTATTTTTTTCTCAATAAACTTTAGTATGCCACTCACACCCACACACATCACATACTGTCGAATCCCATGCCCACATATGGGGCTTCACCACAAACATCCCACAACA
>DTRI01000210.1 GCA_012966015.1 Flavobacteriales bacterium
CCAATTGTTAACAGAAATCTGAAGAAAAGCACTGAAGCCAACGCTATTTTTGCAGTGCAAGACGATGATGATGTAGAAGGTGGTTCATATGTTCAAATACATGACACTTACAGTTCCGTCTCCAGAAATGCATTCGACCTGACTCAAAGCAACGCAGGATTCGTGACTCGAGCAGCCCACTTTCAACAAGGTCTTAGTGGTTCGAATAGGGTGCACAAATCTATTCTGAGTATGTACATGGACATAGGCATCTTCCAAAACAAAGAACGAAAACTTCCTGGTGGCAGACGGTTGTACAACGATGCGTGTCCATATTTACGTGATGTAACAATTCGTTGCACGTTCGACCACCTACGAAGTAACTTTGACAGTAAGTATCACCAAAACCTTACCGAGGCAATGAATTTTTTTAATAATCGGGACATGCCAAGCAAGCTTCTTGAATTTGCTACTCCAGTAAATTCTGCAATCTTTGGAGAACCAGCATTGCCTGTCTCAAATTGGGTTAAATACTTCAGTGCGTTGTTCCGTGCCAAACCTTACCTCGAGGTCCAGTTTGTCATGGTTCCAGAACAACAACTAAAACCACAGTACTCGTTAATGGCGCTTCGCCATCAGCATGAAGTGTCAGACCTATGGAATTTCGAATTTACTGGCTTTACTGACGACTTTGGTCAGTGGATAAAACCAACGGTGACCCAGCGGATCAATTCTCGGCTCCTAGAAGTTGCCAGCAAAATCTACGTTTGGGCTGGCCTTAGTTTCAATGATAAAAAAAGTTGGTTTTTGGGGAACACTGGAAATCAGCGATTTTGTGAAATTTCTCGTCTGCACCTTCGAATGAACACTAGGCCAGATGCCTTGTTCGAACCAACCCAGCTCGAGTGTTACAATATCTTCAAACGATTAACAACAAATGACATGAATTATCAAACTTGGAATTTATCGCCGATTTATTGTTTCGACCCTCAAGCCTTGGGGCAACCTGAATTTCTTGCGTCGGATGGGCAACTAATGACGTACGACTTCACGTGTGACGTCACACCAACAGACCTTCAATACTCCGAAATGCTTTTTCTTCAAAACGGTATTAACCTAAGGGCGATGGGTTACGATCAGGACTGGGCGTTTCAGGATTATTTTATGGTTACGAATTATCGAAACAGCGTAACTCGTATTCGGAAATATGTTAACTGGATTCCAAATCGGTATTACTCTGTTCAGGCAGGACCTAATCCATGGGGAAGTAACCAACTACTTGTACCTGACTGCCAAAATCGAATCCATTATACTACTAGACGATGCACATTTGCGTACTACATTGACCGCAATTTTGGTCTATACGATAGTCAAGCTGCGCAGACAAGTTTGGCTATTGATAATGACCCAACAGTATCGCCTCCAATTTGGAAAAAGTTAACCGAGGGAATGTTTCTTAAAAAACAAGATGGCCAAATCGCAGGCAATAACCAGGTTGAAAACGAACCTGAGATATGGCGTATCCACTCAACTCTTGAGACCCGAGTGAGGTTTGATGGATTGATTTGGGCAATCTGGGATGCAGATAACGAAGAAATAGTGCAACCCCATGCACAGGCTTGTCTCTGGTATGTACCTGAGTCCTGGCCTATGACCATGGTGCTCGAAGACTATGGACGTTTGGATAATGGCCAGTTCATGCATAAA
This sequence comes from Flavobacteriales bacterium, assembly GCA_012966015.1. Lineage (GTDB taxonomy): Bacteria > Bacteroidota > Bacteroidia > NORP154 > NORP154 > NORP154. The sequence continues at coordinate 1,687 of DTRI01000210.1, forward strand.
GCAGTCATGAACAGCCTGGATGACTTAGTTATGAATGCGAACGGCGAAATACAATTTATCGGTGGAAAGGTACCACAAGACGCAGATGATGCAACGGCATGGGGAATTATAAAAGGTACTGTTTCCATGAGTAACATACGTGGAGAAGTTGTAAGTCGACAGTTTAACAAACTCACTGCAAACGCTCAGGCTTCTGGTTTTTGCCCTGGTCCCAGAGGGTACCCGTTGGCATTTGCTGGAGCTGGTAATCAGAGAATAATAGCGGGGATTCGGAACATAGGCATGAACGATGGTGGGGACCCCAATGGTCAAGTGAACAACATTCTTCGAAGCGGGTTAGCACCAGAAAATTGGCCTTATACTGCTGCAGGTCAAGCTGGCCAGCCCCCTGCAGTCGAACATCGCAACTTTTTCAAGATGATCAATCCTGTGAACGTTGCAGATAATCGTGCATTTCCCCAGCGAGATTATTATTGGATTGCCTTTCAACCAACGTATCTTGCCCGAACCCATGCCAATGCTCAGTCACGGAAAGTCGCATGGAACCTACATGCAATTGCTCAGGCTCCTAATTTCCAAGGAATTGATGCGGGAGTCTCAGAATGTGGAAGTATTAGTAGCACTATGACGATGACTCCAAATGCGGATGTAAATGCTGCAGACGGTTATATTGACACGCCAAATGAAGTTCATATTGTGAAACAGGTCATAGAACGAAATGTATCAAACACTCAGCCACTAGCTGGCCATGCGTGGGAATATTACACACTACGGGATAATGACCAAGGGGCTATTTTTCAATCAACTGGTGCTGCCGCAAACGACCAGAGTATCACCGACTCTCTGGACTGGAGTTTGAACGTACTCTATGAATTTGGGAATGATCGCTACATTGTTAGTAAGAATGGTCAACTTGTACAAGACAACGATACCTGGACCCCTACAGTCATTCAGAAACGATCACGAGTGTCTGCGGAGAGGCTGGAATTACCCGAAAAAATTGCCCAAGACCCTAGGTTAAGCAGGGGACGTCCTAGACTTGAGCGGGTACAAGAACCCAGAGCATCAGGGTTTCATTCGCATTATTAAAAAAACAAATTATTTTCTTAACTTAATAAATGGCTTCTCTAGAAATCCAGAAATTTCAAAGTATTGAGGTTGATCACGATTTAGCGGTAGAAGGGTGTATTGCTTGTGCTAACCACGTTTTTGTTGGTCGTCTTTGTATTTCTGATCACCAGGGTTTTAAAGTGTACCAGCTGAAAGACCAAGTTCCAACTGTCTTATATGAAAGAGCCCCCACCAAGTTTTATGCTGGTGATCACAGTACTTGCGCGGAGTGGTACC
>DTRI01000211.1 GCA_012966015.1 Flavobacteriales bacterium
AAGTCTTACAGGAATATAAAAGTGAGGCGTTTTTAGGCGAAAATATTTCTGCTCTGATTAAAAGCCAGAATGGTGATATCCTGATAGGTTCAGAGGATACAGTATATTCTTTGGGTGAAAAAAGCCAAATAAGAAAATTGTTCTCGCTATCCGAGCAAATGAAGCTAAATAATAATGAACCTCAAGATCCATTATTCATATCTGGATTAGTTGAAGACGAAAATAGGACATTATGGATTTCGACTTACAAAAATTTTCCTCGTGGTTCTAGTAGGAACAGAATAGGCCCGCTATTGAAGTTCAAGGATAAGAGTGTTTCAAAATGGCAATTTGGTACCGAAGATAAGCATAACATTGGCATCTATCAGATAGGAACCACTCAAGATGGTTCCCTATGGTTAGCCACCACAAAAGGTCTAATTAGACTCACCAAAAAAGGAAGTTACAGACGATATACAATAAAAGACGGGCTACTTACCAATGAGGTCAATTCAGTACATGAATCATTACTAGATAATTCTATTTGGATTGGCTATGCAAGTCGAAACATCACTCAGCAGTCTAGTGTAATATCTAAGCTTGTTGGGGAACGACTTATTCATGTGATTAATGTCGGCAACTACCCTCGTGCAATCAAGTCTTCAATAGATGGGAAAATCTGGATTGCAACTGCTGGAAATGGTCTTTGGATCTATGATGACGCAGCCATTGTTTCATACAATGCTAGTGATCGATTTCCCAAAGGAACAGTAACTAGAATTAAGTCTGGGCATCAAAATAAAATATGGACTTTATTAAAAACTCAATGGCCTTCAAACAATCAAACCATTCCAGCCATCTATTCTATTGACTTAGAAACAGATCGAGTACAAATACTTGAAGAAGCAAAAAATTTAGATCTTATTGATATTGAATTGGATTCAAATGGAAATCTTTTGATATTGTCTAATCGTGGTCTTTTTGAATATGATGGTCAGCGTCTAAAGCAATCAAGTCAAAAAGTATTCTCTTCTGTTGTTTTAGACCAAGATCAGAAGATATGGCTATGCAACTCTGAAGAAAACCAACTTTATACATTTGACAAAGGACAAGTGATCCACGCAAAGGAAGTAAACGTTGAGGGACTCCAGTCGTTCTTCAAACAGATTTGGCCAAGACTCTTATTGGTTGAAAATAATAATTTCTGGTTTGGAACCCATAATTCTGGACTATATCTTTTGTCAGACAATATGATCAGTAATTTCACGGTTAAAAATGGATTTAGTTCTAAGCGTGCATGGTGTGCATTTCACACAAAGAGTAAAGGCATATGGTTTGGAACTTGGAGAATTGATAATGGTATTGGGGGGGTTAGTATTTACAAGGATGGATCTTTCAGTAGACTCACAACATTGGATGGGTTATCACAAGATATTGTCTTCGAAATATCGGAAGACAACACTGGAAGAATCTGGATGGCAACATGGGGGGGAGGTGTCTCATTATATGATGGCAAATCTTGGTCGGCTATCGGGACGGATGAAGGTTTGGATTCTGGATACGTAATGAGTGTTCATGCAGATAATTTTGGGAATGTTTGGATAGGCTCAAGGGAAGGCTTATTTAAATATCGCCTCTCCGATACGAAACCGAAGGCATTTATAAAAAAAGTAATTATTGGTGACTCAACCTATACTTACCCAACAGATCACATCAATACAAAAATTGGCCAGAGAATAACCGTCATAACAGAGTCCATTGATTATAAAACGAGCACAGGCAAAATTCAATACAGACATAGATTACTTGAAAATGGGTCTGGTTCTTGGAATCCAACTACTCATGACTCAATATACAATTTCACTTCAAAGAGTGAAGGAAAATATGAGTTCCAAGTTACTGCAGTTGATAGAGATCTAAATTATTCCGATCTCAAAAAGATAACCTTCATGGTTTCTCAGTATTGGTATTTGAAAAAATCATTCGTATATCCGCTTGTTCTCATGTCAACTGTAATTTTGTTAACTGGAACTTTCTTCGGTACAAAGTATTATCAAAGTAGACTAGAAGCCCAGAATCTAAGAAATCAAATGCTAACTGATTTAACTAATGAGTTAGAAGAAGCTCGTCAAATGCAAGTGGCTCTGTTGCCTGAGTCTGCTCCAACTATGAGCAATTGGGAAATTGCAGGTAAGAATATAGGAGCAAAAGAGGTAGGTGGAGACTTTTTCGATTATCTGATAGAAAACGAAAACCGCTTTTCGATAGCAGTAGGCGATGTCAGCGGTAAAGGTTTAAAAGGGGCTATGAACGCTGTTATGGCCAGTGGGATCTTACGTTTATCTTCTAAAAATGAGTCTGATGTTTCTGCCGTGATGTCAGAGGTTAATGCTTCCCTCTGTAGTAGCATGGAGCAGGACATGAACGTTACCATGGTACTAGCTCAGTTCGATCTGGAAAAGAAGCAAATGATACTGGTAAATGCGGGGCAACACGCTTATCCATTGTTAAAACGGGGATCGTCTATTGAACCAGTCAAAGCCAAAGGGCTAGCCTTAGGTATGATTCCCTCCATTCCTTATAAACCGTTAACCGTACAACTTCAATCGGGGGATTTGCTGTTATTCATGACCGATGGAATTACCGAGCCTCGTAATTCGGAAGGGCTGATGTATGAAGAATCAGGCCGCTTCCACCAGTTAATTTCCCAATTGAAAGATGATCTGACAGCAGAAGAGGTAGTGGAAAGCATCATTCAGGATGTAACTAACTATATGGTGGACGAAGAAGAACGAGATGATGATATTACGCTATTAGCAGTTAAGGTGGTTTAAGCAACTAAAGTATCACTGCTTCAGCTATTGATCAACTAGAATCCAATAGTAATCGCTCTAATGAAGAAGAAATAGCATTGAATGTTCTGAAAGCAATCCTACCTGAAAGATTACCAACTCAAACCCAACTCTTAGCCAATTATCCTAATCCATTCAATCCAGAAACTTGGATTCCTTTCCAATTAGCAAAAGATTCAAACAGTCACTGCTAAAATCTAT
>DTRI01000212.1 GCA_012966015.1 Flavobacteriales bacterium
CTGGTTTATAAGTCGCGGAAAGAAGAGAAATGTGGTAACAGATGATAATCTAAAGAACGCGATACATGCCCTGATACATGATCAGCCAGTAACCACACCTAGAACCGAAGCTATCGGGTGTTATATTTTCCCTTTAATTGAAGATTAGATTCCTTCGCCTCGCAGCATGAAGACACAGCGTATTCATTATAAACCTATTTGTGTGATTTTAATGCTATTCCTTGTATGCTCCATTGCATGTAATGAAGTTCGAAATGTTACTTATTCAGAGCATATTGCCCAGATAATATTCGAAAACTGCAGTAGCTGTCATCGCCCACATGAGAGCGGGCCTTTTCCGCTAACCAATTACAAGGAAGTGTTCAAATATGCGGAGATGATTAAAGAAGTAACTCAAAATAGGTACATGCCTCCATGGAGCGCAGATCCAGCGTACAGTCACTTTCTAAACGAAAAACGCCTGACAGACCAGGAAATAGAGCAGATCACAAGGTGGGTAGATAGAGGCGCACCTTTAGGAGATTCAAGTAAAATCCCTGAGGCTCCTGTTTTTCACAACAATTCGTCCATAGGTAAACCCGATTTAGTTCTTAAAATGACCCAGCCTTATGTAATTCCCCCAGATGGTGAAGATAAGTTCAAAGTATTTATTTTCCCAATACATATTAGAAAGGATACCATAGTGAAAGCCATGGAGTTCGTGCCTGGCAACAAAAAACTAGTACATCATGTCTGGTATTTTGAGGATACAACCAATTACTTTTCTACCCTTGATAGTCTTCTTCCTGGTTATGCGTTTAATTTCTTCGAAGGAAACGACTATTTACCGATTCCACCTGAGATTCTTGTGGTATATCCAGAGTTGAGTGAGCTGAAAACTACAAGCACAAAACATTTAATGGATGGCGGTGCGGGATATATTCCAGGTTCATCAACACAAATTTATCCCCCTGGCATAGGAAGGTTGCTTAGAGCCAACACCACTTTATTAATGCAAATCCACTATTCCGGAACTGGATTAAAATCAGAGGATCTTTCACGGCTCAACTTGTTTTTTGCTCGCGAGCCCATTGAGAGACATACGCAATTCATTTTATTGGAAGAAGATAATATCACAAACAGCCCATTTACAATTCCAGCTGGCGAGGTGAAGAATTTTCAATCCAGTCAATTGATCACCCAAGATATTTCAATACTCTCGATTGCTCCCCACATGCACTACCGAGGAACCAAAATAAAAGCCTATAGCGTGAACGAAGATGGGGATACACTTAATTTGATCCGAATCAACAATTGGGATTTTAATTGGCAAGGGATTTATTACTTTGAACACCTGATGAAAATCGTGGCAAACTCAACAATTTACCTGGAAGGGACTTTTGACAATACATCCGAAAATCCCTTTAACCCGATTCTTCCACCTAAAGATGTAAAATGGAATTTAAGTTCCAAAGACGAGATGTTCGGCGTGTTTATTGAATGGATACCTTATAAAATAGGAGATGAACAATTACAAATGCTGAGCGATCATCATGAATGAGAATCTAGCGGATACAGTAAGCACTATCATCAATTATTTATCCGGTAGTCAATCTGATACCGGAGAGTTTAAGTCGCAGTGTTTTCTCCCAGGTGCTCCTGAAAAAGGTTGGTATTATACGGGTGTATCTCCCTTTCTGACAGCCAACATCTTGTACTGTATTCAAGACATTGAACATCCTAAGGTGAACGAAATCACAGAGAAGGGCTGTGCATTTTTATTGTCCCTCATGGGGCCGGGTGGCTTGTGGAAATACTGGGAAGACAACAATGGAATCATGGAGTACAATGTTCCGTATGATGTAGATGACACTTGTCTCGTATCATGTTTACTCAAAAAAAACGGCTACACGTTTCCAAACAATCAGCAAATTATATTAGCAAACCTGGATCGAGATCATAATTTCAATACCTGGTTACTACCTAGAGTCAAGAACCTTAGATACCCAGACAAATTCTTGTTACTATTTAATCAGTACATAAAGTCAATTCGAATTTTTCGCCCCAACCGCAAGATTCCAAATAAAGAGCCCATTTCGAATTATTGGGATAACGAAGCCGCTGTTTCAGCGCATGCGCTTTTATTCCTAGGTGAGAATGAGGCCACTATTCCAGCAATCGATAAAATAATCGCAGATGTGTTGAACGGAAAAATGAATCTGCAATACTATGACTCTTCTATGCATATCATCACATATCAAGGGCATATAAGCACGGAATCAAAAAATTTGAGGAGCTGCAAGAGAAGATTCTCCTAGATATTTCCAATGCCACCTATTCTGACGATCCAGAGGAAAATAAATTACATAAGGTGATAAATGCAATTACCCTGCTCAATTTCAATCTCGCCGACCATGCCACATGTGCTGAGTTATCGGAAGATATTAAGCACGATTCTATGCACGAAGATCAATGGATTGCATTTAAATATTGGACCAGCAAGCAGCGTAGTTGGTGGGCAGGCAGTCCTGAGATGACAGCAGCCTTGCATGCAGAAGTGCTAAACAAATACAAGAAAACTTAAGGTTATTCCGTCCAGATTAAATTTACCTTAACTCCTTCCGGAATTGTATTTCCAGAACTATTCCAGGAACTGTGCAATACATATTTTGAACTATCACCGGAAGGATGGGGTACGGCAAGGAATGAGAATATAAAGTCGTTGCTAATAGCCAATACTTCGGTTAGCTCATCTATTACCATTTCCCCTTCAAATTTGATATAGTATTCATAAAAAAATTCATCAGGGTATTGATCAAATAAATCATAGTATATTTCCGTATTCGCCGGATCAATTCTGCCCAAATTTCCAAGTAATCTCCAATTCATTTTATTCTTGGAAAAGTAAACGTTTATGTCACTACTTTGCGTCTTACCAGTTAATCCAATTCGAACAGCGTTGATCGCATAAGGGAATTTTTCCTGATAGATTATTTCACTCTTTTCTGACCCTTGTTCAAATCTGTTCTTTGATAACTTTCTGATTAAAGAAC
>DTRI01000213.1 GCA_012966015.1 Flavobacteriales bacterium
GCATTATTGATCCTGTAAAGGTTACGAAGTGCGCTTTGCGTAATGCTGCTTCCGCTGCCGGCACACTACTAACAACGAACTACGCAATTGTGGAGAAAGAATGAGAGTAAACATAGCATATTCAGTTGAGCTTGATGATGTTCCCCTGGAAGTTGAGAAACTGATGTCAGATGCTCTCGAAAGGATCAATGACTTTACAGAATCCTATACGGTTATTGAATCGCTTTTACAAGAGAACAATCCCGACAGCGCAATCCTAAGCCTCAAGACGTTCCGAAGGGATCTATTCAAGGTAGACCAGAGACTATCGGATTGTCAATCGGTGCTGGAAGGTTATTTGGCAACAAAGTACGCCAAAGAGCAGGAGGATCCTATTGAGGAACAAGAAGAAAATGCTGACTAGCTTTATACAAATCAAATACACAGAGGGCAAATACGCTCTCCGAGAGATTTATCTCAATACTGAACACATTGTTGCGATGACAAGCCACATCTTAGACTCTCCTGTACTAAACGAGAGAAATATGCCGCACAATCTGGACGATCGTATCTCATTTACAAAGGTGTTTGTCAACATAGGAAGCGAAAGCCTTGAGGTTATTGTGATAGGAACTCCAGATGTTATAGAAAGAAGACTTTTTAGTTCTAAAAAACGACTTCTCAGAGGATGAATGAGACGTTTAGAAGAATCCATTGAGATTTTAGAAGATTATTTAGAAAAGACTTATGATGTAGACATACTTTACGAGTTCGGGGAGGGGAATACCTTTTCAAGCAATGAAAACTACAACGATAAGTTGATTACTATAAATACACGACACAAACCAAAGATCCGACTGTACTGTATGCTGCATGAAGCTGGGCATGCGATATTAAGAGCATCAAAAGAGAAGCATTGCTCGCGGTTTCCAAGTTTATCAAAGAAGAAGCAAACAATCGCACATAGAGTAGACGTTGTACGCGAAGAAATAATAGCATGGGAAGAAGGATTTGACTTATCAGTCAAGTTAAAGATGGGATTAGACCGCAAAGACTGGAACAATTATAATAAAAAGCATATTTTTGATTACATAAGGTGGTCTTTTGATCCCAAAGAATATATGAAAACTATTTATTCTTGAACAGGAGCCAACTTTCAAATGGATTTCACAACATTCGCCAGCAACTTTAGAACAGCAGTAATAAGTAAGGACTTTGACGACTACATCCTTTATAAAGAACGATTAGAAGATGTGGTAAAGAGCCACCCGGATCACAAAACAGCAATACAATACCTATCAAAAAAGGATCCTTCTGAAACAAACGAATACCTTTCTTGGATGGTGAAACAACACGCCGATAAATCCTTCAGCGAGATTTCTAAGCCTGCGCTTCTTTCCGAGGTCAAAAAGTTCCACGCTTATAAAGAACACTTAGAAGAGAAAGACATTACCTATTATGATCTCGCTACATTGGCAGAGGCAATAACAGAGCACGAGCGTTCCGAATCAAAAAAGGAAAGAGAACGGCGAGCAGTATCTAGCACTATCGAACCACTACAAGAAGTCGAGGTGAGATCCGCGCGGCTGTATCAGATTACTTTAAAATTATCAGTTGATAGAAAAGTCGGCTACGGCATCGATTCAGCACTAAACCGTATCAGAGCGATCGAAGGTGTAACCATTGTAGCCAATGACAGCACAGATTCTTATTTGGGAAAAAACATTATCCTCGCAAGAATCAAGTTCCACCCTTTATCGGATTCTGTCCGACCGGAAACTTATGTGAGACAAATGCTAATACCCAAGATCAATAGCTCAATCGCCGTTCCGGGCGTAAAAGTGCTTGAGATGATTAGAAAGACACTAATCAGATTAGTTTAGTATTGATATGAAGAGAGTATCAAAAGTCTTGATGGTAAATAAGACCGGTCAAGTATTGATCTTAAAGAGACACTTTCATTGTGTGACGATTAAATCCCCGTGGATCTGGGATTATCCTGGCGGCCACCTGGAGGAAGACGAGACGTGGTTCGATGGACTGATAAGAGAAGTTCAGGAAGAAACAGGGTTTCATCTAAATAATGCAACAGAAATCTTCGCAACAAAGTGGACAAAGTTCTATGAATCGTCATCTTGGGAGGGTGATGAGGTGAAACTTAGTTGGGAGCATGAGGATTATAAATGGATCGGCCCTAAAGAGATAGACAACTATAACATTTCGGACGATTACCAGCGAGCAGTACGACATTTAGCAGGCATCCCAGTTTTTTAGAGTTTCTCTTTCTATATACTATTGGGGGGAACAAGAGATGTATGCTTTAAAATATTTTGTTCTATTAGTTTTGTTTTTGGGATCGTGCGCAATACCGTATCAAACGGTTGCCGACGCCGGTATAACAGTTGGGGAAGTAGACGTTACATGCGATGTGTGTGACGAGTATTACTATTACGCCACCAGTAAGAGAGTTCTTTTTCAGGACAGCCGCAGTTCTTCTGTGATGGTCTATACGACCGGAATGCACGGGGTTTCTGGTGCTACTGGAGGTTATTTTAAATACAAGGGCAAGTTTTATGTTGTGACTGCTGCGCACACAGTTTCACACGGATTTGTGACTATTATCAAGACAGGAAGCGAACATGTTCTGGCTACGAAGGTTTATGTTGACGAATACGAAGACATTGCTGTATTGAAAATCCCAGAATTGGAATCAAGAGAGGCACTGAATCTAAGGATTGCACCCGAGTCATCCATTCACATAGGCGACGAGTTTGTTTATTCTGGCTATCCTGCGCTCGACGGTTTGAAATCCTTCAACGCTACAGTTTCTGCATTTACTGCTTATGATGACGTTGTTGTTGATTCGTTCGGCTGGCCTGGTTCTTCTGGCTCTTGTTTGTTAGATAATCGGGGACGCCTAGTTGGCGTTGTTTCGGCATTATTGGTCGAGGATATCTGGGACCAGGATGTGTTGTTAGAAAACATGGTAATCGTTATTCCAGCTTGGAAGATAGATTTAGACGAGTTATAATACATTACT
>DTRI01000214.1 GCA_012966015.1 Flavobacteriales bacterium
GAGGCAGTATCTTCCGGGTAGGATCGCCCGGATATTTCAAAGTGTCCATTCTCAGGATCTAGTGTAATACTAGGCGTATCGTAAGTACCTTTCAGCTTTATTGCTTCCATATTCCAGTTTTGTTATCCTCTACTTTTATCGATTTAGATATACGCTAATTATTCGCTGTCCCATGAATACTTACTTCAAAAGAGAAAAATGAATACGTGTCATCCACCTCCTTAAAATCGTATTCAAAGCTCTTATTCGATTTTCTCGCAATATTGATCAAACCCAAATCAGCTCCATACCTCCCAAATAACTCAGTATTAACCAGCACATCTTTGTGAAAATCTTTTAGTCCCGATTCATCCATTCCGTTCACTTTATCGATGTAATCTTTTAATGCTGAAACCTTTTCCGTTTTTACATTATTTCCGATTGAAATAAGATAATTACCCTTTTTCTTCCTCAATAAAATCATGCCGGGTTTCAACTCCGAGTTTTGTAAAATATTCTCTCCATGTCTGCATATGTTCTGTAAACACTCTACAACTACTCCAGACATCCTTTTCTTAACTATTATATCCTCATGCTCGACTTCAGGCAAACCTTCTATCAACAATACTATTGAATTTATCAGCTCCTGATTAAAGTCGCCCTTGAACATAAAAAGGATATTATTGGTTTGAAATGACTCAAACCAAGAATTGAACTCATGATGATTTTGCTGCGGCATGATTATCTGTCCCTCTTTAACACAAAAAATTTATCCCACTGACTTTATACTTGCAATCTAGTGAATACGTTACATTTACAAATAAACAAAATTATATGCTAAAATATATGCAAGTTACATTATTTGATAAATTCATATTTTTGATTGCCAACTAAAGGGTTTTCAGACCCAGCTACTACTCACTACCATTACATCCTCATGTCGCACGGTATAAGTAATTCTACTTACCTGGCCCCTACCTCTGCTAATCCGGTTGGATTAAATATACGCAGAGCTAAGGGTATTTACATATTTGATCTACAAGAAAAGCGCTATATAGATCTTATTTCCGGAATATCTGTCAATAATTTAGGCCATCAAAACCCTGAGATTATCAATGCCATCGACAAGCAAGTACATGAATATTTACATGTGATGGCGTATGGAGAGTACTTTCAGGGACCTCAGCTAGAGCTGGCAAAGAGGCTATCCGAATTACTTCCTGATACACTTAATTGCACGTATTTCGTGAATTCTGGAAGCGAAGCAGTTGAAGGGGCCCTAAAATTAGCACGACGATACACAGGCAAATCGAGGATATTGACCATGCGGAATGCCTATCATGGAAGCACTTTCGGTGCCATGAGCGTCATGGGAAGTGATAAATATACTGAGGCCTTCGCTCCATTGGTGCCAAATATTGAGCTTATGGAAATCAACAGTGAAGCCGACTTGAAAAAGATAGACGATGATACTGCTTGCGTAATAATTGAACCTGTTCAGGGAGAAGCCGGGGCAATTCCGGCGGATCAGGATTACCTGGAAAAGCTCAGCGATGCATGCGCGCATCATAGATGCCTCCTGATTTTTGATGAGGTGCAGACGGGGATGGGAAGGACAGGATCGTTGTTCTGCTTTGAAAATTACGGCGTGATTCCTGATGTTTTGGTCCTGGCCAAGGCCTTTGGCGGCGGTATGCCATTGGGCGCATTTACCTCTTCAGAGGAGATTATGAGCTCACTGACAACTAACCCAGTTTTGGGTCACATTACCACCTTTGGAGGCCATCCTGTTTCTTGTGCGGCGGGCCTGGCGTATTTGAATGAACTGCTCAGGCAAAATACCATTGAAAAAATAGCTGAAAAGGAGGCTTTGTTCAGAAAACGACTTGTTCATAATGACATCAAGGGCATATCTGGAAAGGGGCTACTGCTGGCCTTGCATTTTAAATCGCATGGGTTTGCCCAAGCTGTTATAAAGAACTGCCTGGATAACGGCCTGCTAACGGATTGGTTTCTCTTTGCAGAAAACTGCCTGCGAATTTCACCTCCGCTTATTATTACAGGACAGGAAATCCATGAATCCTGCGATATTATTTTAAAGAGTATTGATGAAGTGCAATCTTAAAGTAAGGATGGCATCAACAGCATTATTGTATATCGCATGTACAAATGACTGACTACGCTAGAAATTCCGGCATGTATTTCTACTTCCTTTATGATGAAAAAGATTATAAACGAGTGATGGGGAAGTTTCTTAAACAATAATAAGCAAGAGTATTACAGTTTAGATGTGGGCCCACACTAAATTCAATAATAAAAGAGAAAATCGATAAGAAATAATTGCCTTGGTTCATTTTGTCCTTCCGATAAGGCTAAAAAGTAATATTTTTGCGCCGGAGAGTTAGCAGAGTGGTCGATTGCGATGGTCTTGAAAACCATTGTGCCGCAAGGTACCGGGGGTTCGAATCCCTCACTCTCCGCAGATTAACAGAAACAGCCCCGCGTCAGCGGGGTTTTGTTTTTGTGGGAATCGCATCGAACTTGTTGGAAATGCGATGGAAGGAAAAACAAAAACTGAAGGGGTGTTTCTGTTAATCTGTTGGTACCCAGCCAGGCTCACCGACCCGAGGTACGAGGGGAGGTAATCCCTCACTCTCCGCAAAGAAAACCAAGAGCCCCTGCGGGGCTTTTTTGGTTTAATGTCGCAAAGCATCCTGATTCCATTTACAATCTACCGCATTCTCATTATAAATCACCGTTTTCTAAATCAAGATGGTATTACACTCCTTTAGAAGCGTAAATATGCATACTACTAGAGAAATAAAGAAGTAGCTTTTATTCTCTATCTTCGTATACAATGAGAACGAATCCATGAAGACCCTAAAGCTTACTTTTCTCGGCTTGCTATTTATCCACGCTTTTCCCCAGATTACATTGGGTAGCACAGTACAGGGTTACTTTTCTCATGCCATCTTCTATTCTCCGACAGATGGGCCTTATATAGAAACTTACCTGGCCATAAATGGCAATACTCTCAAATACACAGCAGCAGCAGATGGATCTGAATATGGAGAAGTAGAAATCATCATGATTTTCTCGGAAAATGACACGATCAAGTATTTTGACAAGTATGACCTTCGGTGTGCAAAAACTATTGACGCCAAAAAAAAGGAGGTCTTCACCTTCATGGATAGAAAGAGAATTTCACTTCCGAATGGAATTCATCATTTTGAACTTCAGTTTAGAGACAAGTCCGATAACGACAAAAAGAATATTGTCAATTATTCGGATGTATTTGTAGTCAACTATACGACTGACAGCGTTAGTATTTCAGACATAGAGCTGGTAGAGAGTTACGTTAAGACAGAGACAAAAACCAATATTAGCAAGTCGGGTTATGACATCAACCCATTCGTTAGCAACTTCTATTCAGAAGATAGGAATGCGTTCACCTTTTATTCAGAAATCTATAATACGGAAATGGTTTTTGGAAAGGGTGAACAATATTTGGTTTATTATTTCATTGAATCTCAAGACTCTTACGCAAAGCTGGACAAGTTCAGGAGATTTACAAAACAGACCTCAGCTGAGGTTAATGTATTGTTCAACAAGTTTCCGTTAGAAGAGCTTCCCTCAGGGAATTACAATTTTGTAATAGAGTTAAGAGATAGGGATAACAACCTGATTACAAGTAAGCGGCAGTTTTTTCAACGCAGCAATCCATCCTTTAAAATGTCGCCAGAAGACCTGCAGCATGTAGGTATCGCCAATACTTTTGTTGAGCCAATGAATGATATAGAAGTACTTAAAGAGAACATCAGATGTCTGCATCCTATAGCATCTACATATGAAAGAGATTTTGCGGACAGGCAGGTTGAGATTGCTGATAAGGAAATAATGCAGCGTTTTTTGTATCACTTTTGGTCTGTTCGCAATCTCGCTGACCCGGGAAAATTATGGGAGGAATACCATGCTCAGGTGCTTCGGGTTGATGAGCAGTATGGCACTATAATTAAGAAGGGGTACGAGTCTGATCGTGGCAGGGTATTTTTACAATATGGATTGCCAAATAGTATCTCTGTGAGTGAATACGAACCTTCCAGCTACCCCTATGAAATCTGGCATTATTACAAATTGGGGAATCAGTCTAACCGAAAATTTATTTTTTATGATGAATCTATGGTAACTGGAGATTATGAACTATTGCACTCAGATGCTATAGGTGAGCCCCATGATCCTTCGTGGATATATAAGTTGCAAAAGAGAAATACGGTTATCAAAGACCTTTCCCGACAATACAATCCAGACCATTACGGGGGCAATGTCCTAAACTTGTATGGTAATCCTTAAAGACTTCTCCTAACCTGCTAAAGAACTCCCCATGCTCTATCATCTCCTTTTGGGAGTACTTTGGATTATCTCGCTGCTTCCTTTTTTTGTTCTGTATCTCATTTCTGACTTCTTCTTCTTCCTGGGATTTCACGTTGTTGGATACAGAAAGAAAGTTGTTTATACCAATTTAAAGAATGCATACCCGGATAAAACAGAAGCCGAAATTCATCGAATTGCCAGGACTTTTTACAAAAACCTTTTCGATACGCTTACCGAAATGGTGAAGCTCATATTTGCTTCGGAAGCCACCGTTCGGGGAATGTGCGAATTTAGAAATGATGAGCTACTGGAAGAGCTGTACAACAAAAATTCCAATCTGATCATCGTACAGGGTCATTACTTCAACTGGGAGCTCTCACTGATGATGGGAGGCGAGGAATCTAAATACAATCGATACGTGGTTTACAAACCGCTTTCAGATAAGATCTCCGAAAAGCTAATCTTCAAATTGCGAAAGCGGTTTAATACTGAGCTGCTAGCAATGCATGAAACCTTAGAATTCATAAAGAATTACGGCAATACGCACGCTGCTCATGGGCCAGCCCTTTTCCAATTCGGTGCGGATCAATCTCCCATGAAGCACAAGATCGAGTACTGGACAACATTTATGAATCGAGAAACACCCTTTTTCCTGGGGCCCGAAAAATTAGCTGTTTCGCTGAACTTGCCGGTAGTATTTCTTGATATTCAAAGAGTTTCCAGAGGGAAATATTATGTTGAATACTCCATGTTAGCGGAACAACCAACTCAAACCTCAGCGTTCGAGATTACGGAGAAATACGTTCGGGCGATTGAAGATGCAATCAACAAGAATCCCAGTAATTGGCTTTGGTCGCACAAACGCTGGAAACATAAAAAGGATTAATGATTGCGAATTACAGATTATAGATTATTAGAATTTCGCAATTGCCAATTGGTAATTGGTAATTTCTAATATATCCTTGGTGTTTTGTTCACCAGCTCGTAGTCCTTATATTTTAAAATAAAAACCTGCGTGTTCTCATAGCCGCTGTTTTTACCTAACCTTTCAAAGGTGTAATCAGACTGTAGTGAGGGCCAGCTAATTTCCGGAAGAAATGATTGAAACTGATGACCGTATTTTTTGAGCACGTTCAAATAATAAAACATCACATCAAACCCTTCAAAGGCATATCTACTCGGATAGCTATTGTACTTTTCGCTAAACTTAAGCGTCATCTTTTTTACCGCGGCATCTGCATAATCAATGTATGTTGGTGAAGGAATATGGACGTTTAATCGGTGCAGCTGGTCACTTTCCAAATTGCTGAAGAATCTCCAAACGGGCAGGCCGTAAACTTCCATGCCATAGCTTTTATTCTTGCGGTACAATTGTGAAATTAACTTGCTAACGAATACCTGATCCCTTGAAGGCACTATAATAATATTTGAATCTGCAATAGACAAGGCCTCCTCAACCGCTTCCATTTCCCTGTCGCTGTAATCGATGATCTTATACTCCAGCCTCAGCGTCTCCACCACGCCTGAATCATTAGGCTTTTCACTCCATTCCGTCAATGATTGAATAAACAAATTCGCCAGCAGCTGCTCCCCAGGGTCACTATTGTGAATGATCACTATATTATTGGTTTTAAAACCCACGGATTTGGGCGAGACGTAATTTTCAAAAACGTAGGATGCCAGGTTTTTAACACTCGTTTGAACACAGGGCTTTACCTTGCTTAAGTTTGGATGGTTGTTGAGTATCCGATTGGTAGTGATTAAGGGCGAAACCATTTCAATCTCATGCTTCTTCGCAAAAGCTACAACGTAGTTGAGATTGGAACGATACAAGGGCCCAACTATCAAGTCCATCTTTTTCATTTCTGATTTTAACATAAGCTTCTTCACAACCGCTGTATCATTTTCTGTGTCATACACATAGATCCGGGCGTTAAAATCCATCTTGTGCATTGAATCGATGGCCATCCTGGCACCCTCATAAAACTCCAGCGCGACATTAGATCTTTTGAAAATAATCTCCTCGTCCTCAGGCTTTCTTTTTTTATCGATGCTGTCATTGATATCCAGGTACAACGGAAGCATGAGTGCAACGTGATATACATTCTTGAGCATAATTGTATCCCGCCGGATTACACTTTCAGCCGCCATGGTATCCACTACACTATCTGCCAGACTACTTATCTCAGCAGCTGCCGTATCCTCCACAGCCTCCTCACTATTATCTGCAAAGCCCGGAGAGCCAATATCGGCGTTGTCTTGCTGAATTTTCTTGGTTACCGGAATGCGAATGGTTGTATTTGCCTTGAGCCCAGCAACTATTTCAGGATTGGCGAGCTTTATATTTTCTACGCTTACAGAGTATTGTCTTGCCAGCGCATAAAAGGTCTCTCCCGGCTGCACTTGATGATAAAAGAATTTTCCGTCAAGGGCCTTGGTGCTAACCACTTTTATAGGAACCGGAATTTTAATGGTTTGGCCCAATTTCAACCCGTTGATACTGAGCGGATTTTCGAGAACGATGTCTTTGACTTCTACCCCATATTTTTTTGAAATCCCATAGAGTGTCTCGCCTTTTCCAACTGTATGCACGTAATACTTCCTTCCATCGATGATTTGAATATGAGCATTATCCGAATTAACTTGTCCGACACAATCACCGGAGTTTAAAATTCCAAGTGTAGTAACCAATGCCCATATGTAAAAAAGCCTTTTCACAACGAATAATTTATTCCCATTCAATTGTTGCGGGCGGCTTGGAGCTGATGTCATATACCACCCTGTTAATCCCTTTTACTTTGTTTATAATCTCATTCGAAGTTTTACTTAAGAACTCATAAGGCAGATGACACCAATCTGCTGTCATGCCATCAGTGGAAGACACGGCTCTTAAAGCAACTGTATTCTCATATGTTCTTTCATCTCCCATCACTCCTACAGATTGGACCGGCAACAAGACTGCCAATGCCTGCCAAACACTATCATATAAACCATCCTTTTTTAAGCCGCTGATGAATATGTGATCCACCTCTTGCAAAATGCGTACCTTTTCTTCAGTTACATCGCCAATAATCCGTATGCCAAGCCCAGGCCCGGGAAAGGGATGCCGCATCAAAATACTATCTTCTATACCAAGCGCCCTGCCCACCCTTCTCACCTCATCCTTAAAGAGCGATTTTAAGGGCTCAACAATTTTTAAATTCATTTTATCGGGAAGCCCGCCTACGTTGTGGTGAGACTTTATGGTTGCAGAGGGACCCTTAACAGATACTGATTCAATCACATCCGGGTAAATAGTTCCCTGTGCCAGCCACTTAACATCTTCTATGGCATTTGCTTCCCTGTCGAACACATCGATGAAGGCTTTCCCAATTGCTTTCCGCTTTTTTTCAGGATCAGAAATTCCCTCCAACGCGGCATAAAATTCCTTTTTTGCGTCTACCCCCCTTACGTTTAATCCTACGCTCTTGTATTGCTCTAACACCAATTCAAACTCATTCTTTCTCAACAAGCCATTATCCACAAAAATGCAGTATAAGTTACGGTCAATTGCTCTGGTCAACAATATGGCTGCCACGGAAGAATCCACCCCTCCAGACAATCCCAATACGACCTTGTCATTTCCGAGCTCCTCCTTTAGCGATTTAATTGATTCTTCTGCAAACGAATCCGGAGTCCAATTTTGACTGCAACCACAGATGTCGACGATAAAATTTTTCAACAGCGCCATTCCGTCGTCGGAGTGATATACCTCTGGATGAAACTGAATGCCATATACATTTTTATCCTCTATGTAGTAGCCGGCATACTCCACATCATTCGTACTTACAATCTTGTTAAAACCATCCGGTAATTTTACAATTGTATCTGCGTGGGACATCCAAACCTGGCTACCAACAGCGATTCCATTAAAGAGTGTTGAATCTGAAGCAATGTAAGATAGATTTGCTCGTCCGTACTCTCTTGTGCCTGAAGGAGCCACTTCTCCGTTGTTATCATCAGCCAATAATTGTGCACCATAACAGACACCCAGCATCGGGTAGCTGCCAATAATTTTGGATAAATCAGGTCGCGGCGCGTCCTTTTCCTTTACAGAGAATGGACTACCCGACAGAATCACACCTTTTAGCGAATTATCGAGGGCCGGAATTGAGCTGTACGGGTGGATTTCACAGTACACATTAAGCTCACGTAACCTCCTGGCAATCAGTTGAGTGTATTGAGATCCGAAATCTAAAATCAAGATCATTTCACGCATATGCAAAGATAAAAATTCTATCACCCTGCAATGTTTCTAAATACTTAGTTACTAACAACCAAATTGGTAAGCAATTGAATTGCCAGCTGCCTGATACAATATCATATTTATATGTACATATATTAATTAACATGAATTCGGTTTGAGCAGCCGCCAGATAAAGCAGGTTATTATTATCTCCAAATTCAACATTGAATGATAGCTCTTCTTGTGAACATCTTCTCCTGATTGGAAAGCGCTTTCTTTTTCGTGTTCTTGCAAACCTTGGCAATCAGCTCAAGGCGACCAAAATACTCCGGAAGAGGTAAAACCAACCAGAAGAGCGGAAATAGTGATAAGTCGGTAAAATAGGTGCTGAAAACAAAGCAAATCGACAGTGGATCACATCTGGCAACCTGGAGATTAACAAATACGTCTTAAAATGAGTTTATTCATGATAAAACAAGAAAAGGATTTGGTGGCCCTTGGGCATAGATACAGTCCAGGTCATTGTTTTTTATTTTCCCTCAAGAACGGTCACCCCTCCGGTTAAAGGTTTTAAGTGTTCTAATAGCTGATCCAACAGCTCCATTCCATACACTGCTATGTATTGGCTAATATTGTCGTGTCTCTCCTGAATGGAATTGCCTGGAAACAGCTTATTCTTTACGTTTTTAATCTGATTAATGGACACTTCGTGGTACTGTTTTTGGGCTTTCAGCATCTTCTTCTCAATATGCTGTAGCCCCGACGATGCTTTTTGTTTTTCTGCACCAACAGCATCAACCAACGACTTGTCTATTGCTTCAATCCTTACTTTTAACTTGTCATAAAAGCCTTCTAATTCAGTGGCCTCTGCCGCCAGGCTAATTTCTGCCTCACCCGTTGCCGCAATGAATTGCCTTATAAGCTCATCGGTACTTTGAAATAGATTATCAACCTTTATTCCCAGCTTATCCAGCTTAGCACTCAGATTTTTTGTAATAATAAAAGCAGAATTCCGCAGCACAAGCATAGGGAAATTGATATTATAATTATCGAATGCACCTTTAAATTGCAGCCAATAAGCAATTTCACCTGGCCCACCTACGTAGGCGAGGTTAGGCAATACTCTTTCCTGGTACAGCGTACGGAGAATCACGTTGGGGCTAAACCTTTCAGGATTATTGGCTAGCTCCTCAAGAAGCTCCTTCTTAGATACCGCCTTCTCTCCTATCTTAAAAGCACTACCATCAGCATTAATTCTCTCTCTTTTGCCGGCGTTAATATAAAATAGGTTCACCTCCCGTGCATTTACCAAAAGCTTGTACTTTTTTTGTAATGCTTTGCTGGCAATTCTCACATGTTTATATATTCCCCGATTGGCCAGGTCTTCTTTCATAATATCTGTGAAACACTCTTTTAGTTTTCGAGCACCTGGATCCAGCACAACCAAGCCATATTTTCCGAAGAGCTGATGAATCAGGTATCTTGTGGCATCTGCCAGATTATCATGGTTTGTATATGAGGCCCTGAACAGCTCGGCAATTTCTACAGAATTATTATCACCTCCGAGTAAATCAGACATTTCATCCAGCACTCCAGACATGGATTTAGTGGTATACGCTCCCACAGGTCCTCCCTGAAAATCATCCCAAACCAATTTCCTTGAAAATACATGAGCGTGGTTAATCTCCTCAAAGTCATGGTCTTCAGTGGCCATCCAAAATAAGGGAACAAAGTTCTTATCTGGATGCGCTGACTTGAGCTGCCCTGCCAGATTTATTGTGGTGATGATCTTGAAAATAAAATATAGAGGGCCGGTACACATACAGAGTTGATGTCCCGTAGTGATGGTATACGTATTGGAATCCTTAAGCAATTGAATATTCGTTGGCGCATCCTGGATTTTCGCATATTGTTCTTCAAGCACATTTACCAAAACCGATCTGTCGATTGACTCCTTTGACTTGTCCGTGATAATTTGTTTAAAAGATGAGAGGCCAGCTTCGTACTTATAAAACTCCATCAAGCCAGGGGTTTTGAGCAGGTAATCCTTAATCAGTTGATTGGAAAAAAGTCGCTTACTGTCTAATCTATTTGATATTTGATCCAACGATATTCGGCTTGCTTTGAACATAATGATTCTCTCCTTAAGACTTCGATGAATATTAGTAAATGTACACCTTAGCGTACGTATTTGCCAATCCAATAATAAATTTTTAAGTTTGCCAAAAATATA
>DTRI01000215.1:0-15233 GCA_012966015.1 Flavobacteriales bacterium
GCGCAGGATTCATAACCCTGAGGTCGGCGGTTCAATTCCGCCTCTCGCTACAAAAAAGGCTCCGAAAAGTGGGGCCTTTTTTAATAGCATCCCCCACAATCGCGAGGCCTTGGGCCGGGCAACTCCGCACACCTATTTGGACAGGAAATATTCGATATCTATATTAGCACCAGCGTATTTCTGATAGAAATTGACCATAAGTGATTAAGTATCTTATTCTTCTCAGCACTATTTTCGTATTGGTTTTTGAATCACCAGCCCAGGTTGGTGAGTGGAAGCTGGCAAAAGATAAAAACGAAATTAAAATATACACCAGAGAAAGAGCGGGCTCTGACATCAAGGAATTTAAGGCGATTACTATGACCACTGCCAATATGGAACAACTGGAGAGCCACATGCTCAAAGTTGTGGAATATCCAGCGTGGCAGGCGAATGTCACCTCCTCAAAGATTTTAGAACAAATCAGCCCAACAGAAATGTATATCTACTACACGTCAGATTTACCATGGCCGGTTGGCGATAGGGATGTAATAGCCCATTGCGTTAGGACAGCCGATGAAAAAGGGAGTGTGACCTACACCTTATACGGTACACCCGACTTTATACCGATGACTGAAGAATTCATACGAATCCCAGAATCATTGGGTAGCTGGCAATTTATACCGGAAAGTGATGGTATCGTTAAAATCATTTACCGGTTCTATGGAGATCCTGCAGGGAGCCTGCCCGCCTGGGTAATTAATCTGTATATAGTAGACGGGCCATACGAAACATTAATGAAATTGAAGGAGAGAACAGAAGGATGAGCCAGCTGAAATGAATGAAGCTAATTTCTGGGCAAGTAGGAATAATTGCTAACTTAGTCTGCATCAACCAAAGCACACTTCCCATGAAAAATATTACAAGATTTCTGTGTATCACACTGGTTTCGTCATTCATCTTTTCACTGACCATTTCAAAGGCGGCTACAATAACATCCATCTCAACTGGCAATTGGTACGCTGCCAGTACGTGGGACTGCGCCTGTGTGCCTGGAGCCACGGATGATGTGATCATTGAAGCCTTTCATACAGTAACGCTATCTGATGTGGCAAGCGTGGGTAGCGTTGTGCTAAATACGAGTGGTACGTTGGCGCTTTCAGACAATACAGATGTATTGACCATATCCGGTGACTTTACGATTAACGCTGCAGCCGCCTGCTCCATTGGAGGCACGATCATCGTGGGAAACAATCTCACAAATGCCGGTACATTGAGTGGTGCCAGCGGCGCTATATGTATTGCTATGATCAGTACCAATACAGGAGCAATAGTGGGGACCCTGGATTTTTGTGATGCAACACCTCCTCCAAACACACCATTCATAGATAACAATACGGGAACGGTCAACCCAGGGTTTGTTACCTATTGTACTACAGGGGCCTGTACCGGAACTGGAATTGCTGAGGCTAACATTCAATTTAGCATGGATGTTTATCCCAATCCCGCGCATGATTACGTGACCGTGAAGATTGAAGCTCCATTGAGCCCTGCAGTTACCCTGGTACTCTATGATATGCTGGGGCAGGAAGTGAGCAGGGTTAGCGGTAACAGCAATGAAAGGATTGTGATTGAGAGAAATCAACTGCCTGACGGCTTGTATTTCATCTCCGTATATCAGAAGGGTCAGGCAATTGTAAGCAGTAAATTGCTGTTGGAATAGGATTTATTGGTAAATCGGTATCGAAATGAAGATACCGGGTCTAACATATAATTTCATGTTTAACCCCAAGGTTTGCAACGCTGCTTGTCGTTAAGGCGGGGATTGCGCCAGGACCGCAAATCAATATTAATCAATACATCGCTACCTTTGTGTCTGCCTGGCGATCGTAGCGGTTAAGTTATTACCACACGTTTAGACGATCCCTTAGAAAAAATTGAAAGTGAGGTTTGTTTAATCATTTTATGTTCACCTTTCTCAATAATAAACCAATCTCTCTTAGATAACAATGGCAATCATCACAAGAATTTTTCTGGCCATTTGCCTTCTTGGAATAAGTACACATGGATTTTCCCAGATGGTAGAATCTGAAGAAACAACAGATAGCTCAACAGCTGATTCAAAGGATGGCTGGGAATTAGGAGGCACCACTGCATTGGGGGTGAACCATGTGTCGCTTACCAATTGGGCGGCGGGTGGACAAAACTCCATTTCCATCAATGGATTGCTGAACCTCTTTGCACATTATAAAAAAAGAAAAGCCCTATTGGAAAATTACTTCGATGTCGGTTACGGCAGCATTCATCAAGGTATGAATGCCGACTGGGTAAAGACCGATGATAAGATCGACTTCACCTCAAAATTTGGACGAGTGGCATCGGGAAAATGGTATGTTGCGGGCCTGCTGAATTTTAAAACGCAAATGGCGCCCGGATACAATTACCCGAATGACAGTGTCCGGATTTCAAACGCACTGGCTCCCGCATATTTGCTCGTGGCCCTGGGAATGGATTACAAACCGGGAAAGGGACTGACATTCTACATTTCGCCGCTAACTTCGAAAATCACTATTGTCAATGATCAGGCATTGGCCAACGCAGGATCTTTTGGCGTAGAAGCCGCTACCTATGACGCAGCAGGAAATGAGCTCACTCCTGGTAAGAATGTACGGGCGGAAGTTGGTGGCTCTATCAGAATGTTTGTCAGGAAAGAAGTTGTGAAAAATATATCAGTCCAAACCAAATTGGATTTGTTTTCCAATTACGTGGAAAACCCTCAGAATATTGACGTGAGCTGGGAGGTGCTGATTTCCATGAAGGTGAACAAGTTCTTCGCGGCCACCCTGAGTACACACCTGATCTATGATGATGACATTGACATAGCAGTAGATTCAAATGGTGATGGAGTTTATGATACATCTGGCCCTCGGGTGCAATTCAAAGAGGTGCTGGCGCTTGGATTTTCATATCAATTTTAAAGTATGCTTTACATGCTTACCGTACCGACACTGATATTGGATGTTGAGAAATGCAAATCCAACATTGCGGCAATGGCGGAAAATGCAAGGAGAAATAATGTTCTCTTCAGGCCTCATTTCAAAACCCATCAATCTCATGAAATAGGCCGTTGGTTTCGAGAAGTAGGAGTCACTTGCATAACCGTGTCTTCTCTGGAAATGGCGAACCACTTTGCCAAAGATAAGTGGGGTGACATAACTGTTGCTTTTCCAGTTAATATCCTCGAGATAGATAAGATCAATACGCTGGCATCCAGTATTTCACTCAACCTGCTGGTGGAGTCACAAAAAACGATTGGCCAGCTGTCCAAAACATTGACCTCACCCATTGGCGTCTTCATCAAAATAGACATAGGCTATCACAGAACAGGCGTGAATCCTGAGAGTACTGAATTAATTTCTCAAATACTGGATGAGATCGACAATTCAAAGCTCATTAAATTTCGGGGCTTTTTGGGTCATGCCGGACATAGCTATAGCGCAAGGGGAATAGATGAAATCTCAGCGATTCATACCGGGAGCATTCAAATAATTACAGGTGTCAAAGAACATTTTACAGATCGGTATCCTGAACTCATTGTTTCAGTTGGGGACACACCTACCTGCAGTACCATGCAGGATTTTGGTTCCGTGGATGAGATCAGACCCGGAAACTTTGTCTTTTATGATTTGTCACAAGTGGCAATAGGTTCTTGTACGCAAGAGCAAATTTCTGTTGCAGTTGCCTGTCCTGTGGTATCCATTCACAAAGACAGAAGTGAAATTATCATTTATGGAGGCGGTGTTCACTTTTCAAAGGAGCGGCTTGAGCATCCTGTATATGGCGGCATTTATGGTCAGGTGGTTGAAGGCCGCAGTGCAGGATGGGGGAACATCATAGCTGGTGTTTATGTGAGTAAACTATCACAAGAACATGGTACTATCTCCGCGCCTTCTGCATATATCGAGGCCATACAGGTAGGAGACCTCGTCAAAATACTTCCGGTACATTCGTGTATGACAGCTAATCTTTTAAAAAAGTATGTTACCACGGAAGGTGAATTATTAAAGTAGCTATCTGGCTGTTAGGAACAAAATCCGGTTGTTTCTCAATACATGTTCTCTGCTGATTTGCGCAGTTGCAACCAGATTTGTTTCACACACCTGTTTTGCAATTAAATTGTCGTTTAACACTGTATTGCCTGATTTGATTTTTTCGTTACACTCCCTTTATGAGAATAAGCCAGAGAACATCATTGTTAAAAAGTGGGAGGCTTCTTCCAGATAAACATTTTTTAGTTTGCTATCAGCTGTTTTTATACTTATATTTCTGGAAACAAACCAACACCCCCAAAACAATATGAATTGTCCAATTTGCAAGAACGAGGAGCTGGAGGCCGGTGCATCAGAGTGCCCTGCATGCGGTTCCGACCTCTTCGCCATTCATCTGATAGGCGAAGTGTCCAATAAACAAAGTATGCTCAAACGAATGAGCTCAGTCCTGGCCGTTTTGGTCTTGCTGGTGGCTTTCGGATGGGTATTTACCTCCATGACAGGCAGTGGAGAGGTGATCGCAACAGAATTACCCCCTGATGAGCCAGTTGCCCGAACAGCGGAAGTAGTGGAGCTTAATAAGGCGATAGCGACCAGAGACGCTGAAATAAAGGAGCTGAAAGCGGAGCTCGGTGAATTATTCGCCACGATCGAGAGTGCTAAATCAGATGTGGAAGTAGAGGATGAAGAGGGCAGCCACACGATACATATCATAAAAGAAGGTGAATCGCTGTGGAGCATCGCTGAAAAGTATCATGGTCATGGCTTTAACCATGGAGAAATTGCGGGCCACAACGAGCTGGATGACCCTCATTATATTAAAACAGGCGACACCATCATAATTAAACACTAAAGAAAAGTCTTAGATCATGAGTACAAAGCAAAATAACATAGATGCCTTGAGAGATTCTGTAACTAAGTTACTCACTGAAATTGTGTCGCTCAAGCAAACTGTAAATCAACAAGAGAATACCATTGGCGAGCTCAATAAAAAGAACAGCGATATTGCGTTGGAATATGAAGGCTCTAAAAAGGAAGTTGGCAATTTACAAGAAGAGATAATCGCGCATAAGGCGACAATTTCAAAGCTGGAAAACGAAAAGGTTGAGATTAAGTCAGCGATGAAGAAGCTCGAAGCCAATAATAAGAAGAAATTAAAGAAGGAGAGTAAACAAAATTAGCCTGCTGAGCTGGACTTTTACTTTGCCTCTTGGTACTGCTTGTTGTTATACGCCCCCAGTGCCTTTCCTGTAAAGGTGGTACCAACAAAAGGAGTATTCGCTGATTTGGACTTTATATCCGATTTGGAATAGGTCCACTTTTGCGTAGGATTGAATAGGGTAACATTGGCGTTGTGACCCCGATCAATTACAGGTACAGGAATATTTAGAATCTCCCGGGGCCGGATCGCCATTTTTTCAACCAATTCCTTCTTATTCAGTCCGCTATAGGTATTTGCAGCTGCGTATGCGGTTTCCAGCCCTATTATTCCAAAGGCAGCGTGGTCAAATTCCCGGTTTTTCATCTCTGCATCTTCCGGGCTGTGATCCGAGCAGATGGTATCAATTGATCCATCCGCCAGGCCTCTTTTCAATGCCTGTATGTCCTTCTTCGATCTGAAAGGTGGATTTACCTTGTAGTTGGTCTCAAACCCTTCCAGCGCCGAATCATCTACTCCCAGGTAGTGTGCTGCAACTTCGGCGGTAATGTTAATTCCCTTACGCTTGGCGGCACGAATCATGCTTACAGTGTTGGCACTGCTAACGGATGAAATATGAATTCTGGATTTGGCGTAATCTACCAGGCTGATGTCTCTCGCAACCATCAATTCTTCTGCAATTGCAGGCATTGGATTCAGGCCGAGCGACGATTGTGAATCACCTTCATTCATCATGCCATCCAATGTAATTTCTTTATCCTCCGAATGGCTGATTATAAGTCCGTTAAACCAATTTACATAAAGTAATGATCTAAGCATTAATCCGGCGCTTTTCACCGGGTTTTTATCATCGGAAAAGGCCACAGCACCTGACAAGTGCATGTCGTACATCTCGGTCATATCCTCACCCTTTAGCTCACGGGAAAGGGCGCCAATGGGATGCACATCCACAATGGAGCCTTTGGACTTATGTAGAATGTATTCTATTTCCGATTTCGTTTGTAGCGGTGGATTGGTTCCCGGCATACAGGCCACTCCTGTAAATCCACCGAAGCTGGCAGCTCTCATGCCCGTATTCAAGTCTTCCTTGTGCTCGTAACCGGGATCCCTGAAGTTTACATGCATATCAAACCAACCTGGGGATACATGTAAGTTTGCGTTTGTAACGGTCTTTACTTTGCTGGAAATTGACTTTCGGATCGAGGTAATCAATCCGTTTTCAATAAGAATATCAAGCTTTTTACCGTTGTGGGGAGAATTAGGGTCTATAATCCTGGCTTGCTTGATCAGTAGATTCATGTATCTTATCTACAATATTTTAGTTTTACCTGAGTATTCTCAATAAAACGACTTCTATTCCGAAAAAAGCCAACGCGAAGATAATACAAAGTTTCCAGAGTTTCTTACCCTCATTCATTTCTTCTATTTTGATGGCCAAATTACCCATGCCCGCATCGATAATATTAAAATTGCTCAAGTTTGACTGGTCTATATATGCTTCCAGCGCCTCCATTAAAGCACAGCTAAGATCCGACTCTCTCCTGTTGAAATTGAATGAATATGAGTCTCTGCTCTCATCATTCAAGGTCAGCAGGTAATTACCAGCTTCTCTTATCTGGTTATGAATCAACATCTCAGCGCGCTGATTAATTGGCCTCACTTCCGGTATTATGTCAAAATCTACCTTTTCGTTTGCGCCAAACCGCTTCAGGTGATATACATGCTCCTGATTTCCGCCCTTTGTACCTCTTAGCAAAAGCGGTGTATCATGTCCTATTGTATAGAATAGCGGACTGCTGTGCTGGCTGTTCATGCCTATTTTATACATAACGGGAACAAAAATCGCGTGTTCTGCGAAATTGCTTTGCTCTTTTTGTAAAGATGTTGCGAATTGATAAATAACCCCTTTTCCTATTTGGTATCTTATTAGAAATGGATCGTTATTTTGCATCCAAATCAGGATATCTTCATCAGCTGTACCACTGCTTGAGAATCTCATGTGACCGAACACATTTGGCAAATCCATGTTCTCTGGTACATCGTTAAAAACATCTGAATAGAACCTGCTCTCCAGGTTCAATCGATTTGTACGGGTGTTCACTGTGTCAATTGAAGTAAAGGATCTAGCACCATTATTTTTAAACAAGTTCTCGTTGTAAGAAACCAAATCGATGTCCTCACCAGGGAAAACAACTAGATTCCCTCCCTTCTGAATGAATTTGCCAAGCTCGTTGCCCAATCCCGAAGAAATGGCGGGAAGTCCATTTAATATTATCAGCTCCTGATCTGAGAATTTGGAATAATCAATGCTCTCCATGGCCATATTGAGAAGATCAAAATATTCGTCTTTCTCAAAGAGAGAATTGATGTATTTGCTGCTACCCGTATCACTCAGACACAGAATAGCCAACTCTCTTTGTAAGTTGAATGAAAAGTAAAATCTATCATCAAACGTTACAGGGAAATCTGTTAAGGATACTTCACAGTTTTGTAATCCAGCTTCCGTAAGGGTAAAGGCTATTGTCACATCTTCATATGCGTTAGGCAGCAGAGAGCAGCTGGAAAGTGCCTTCTGCGATCCATTGATCATTAATTTTACTGGAATATTTTCCTTGGCTTCATCTCCTTTGTTTCTAATCCTTACTGTAAGGTTCTCCGGCAAATTGATTTGCCTGATTGGCGATTCAAACCAACAGCTATCGATGTAGATATTGCTTCGGGATTGTGGAATTAAAGGCATCAGGGTAGTGCTTACGTTGGTATCATTTTCAACATTCTCAAAGTCCAGATTACTTTTTTGAAAATCAGAAACTATAAAGCACCTCTTACCTGTGGATTCCGTATCTCTGAAGATGTCTTTTTGCCTGGCAACAATCTCAGATAGCAATTTAACTGCTGGAGATAGTTCTATATCCTGAATAAGCTGTACTACTTCTTCCTGGTTAACTGTCTTTTGATGTCTTCCTTCGAAGTCGTTGGTAATTACCTGAAAGCGATCTGTTGGCTTGTAGGCCAGTGATATATTGATGGCGCTTTCCTTCGCCTGTTCAAAGAGCTGTCCATTCTCATTTTCCGCATCCATACTGAATGAGTTGTCGATGAAAATGCTGATGATGTTTTCCTTGTTTACCACCCGCTGATCACTCACCGGGACATAAGGTTGCGCAAAGGCCAGTACAAGGAATGTGATAGCAAGAATTCGGGATAGCAATACCAGCAGGTGTTTCAACTGCGCCTGGGATCTGGTTTGTTTCTTAATATCCTTTAGTAATTTAACATTGGTAAATACAATTCGCTCATACCGTTGAAAATTGAAGAGATGGATGATAATCGGGATAGCAATTGCAGCAAGGGCAAAAAGGAAGGAGGGATATATGAAGTTCATTATAGTCGGGACGGGATCCGTTCAGATATCTTGATTTCGAATTCAGTTCGCCATAGCAATACACGAAATTCGGTAGTAATTCTGTTGTTATTCGATTGTCCTATAACTGATTTAATCATTACACTGCTATTGGCTTACGACTGAATTAACCATTGACACACTAGAGCTTAATAATTTTTTCCGATACTATTTCCTTCTTGCCAGATAATATTTTAAGGATATAGACTCCTTGTAGTAGTGGAACGGTAGAGAAGCTGAATATATTAGCGCCTTGTTTTGCCAATCCTTCATATAATGTCTTTATCCGTGATCCTTTCGCATCATAAACTGCGATACTCACCTCACCCGCAGCTTCCAGCTGAAAATAAACAGTGGCCATATCTACAGCTGGATTCGGAAAGACTGTACTCCCCGGGAGTGGTTCTGTGATCGTTGTTGAATCATTTGAGGTGCAATTGGCCGCATCCGTAATATTGACAACATATTGTCCGGGTGCCAGCCCCTGGGCTGTATTGGTTGTCTGTGAATTGGCATCAGTCCAAACGATAGAGTAGGGCGCATATCCTCCACTAATCTGCACCGTCGCTGAGCCGTCATTCGCGCTATATACACTTGAATTAGAGGTGTTGGTTATATCTGCACTCAGCTCCGTTTCCGCTTCTGCAGTGACTTCGCTTACCCATGTATAATTGATCTCATCGGCTCTTCCGTAGAATCCCGCCGTCCATACGGTTCCGGTGTCATTGTACCTTCTTTGAATTCCAGAATAGTCACCCCATCTTTCATCACCAGGAGGAAGCCCACGATCTATTGGGCCTTCTGCTTCTTTTAATGATATGAGATTGGAGTAGCTATTGTCAGAGCCGTAAAGCAGTGTGGATATTCCAGGATTTCTGCTTGGAGAAGTGTGGTCCAGGATGATAATTGCCTGTCGACTGCAAATGTGATTACCTGTGTATGCGATATTGGGATAACCCAGGTCCAGTGAATCGTCCCTCAACATATTAGCCGTAAAAATCGGTGCATTGTCCAGATCATTGATAAACCCGTGGTACAGTGCTGCAAAGCCACTGGCTGTGTCTATAGAGCAGGATACATATTGAATTTCTCCATTCTCGATGAAGCCTCCCAGTATTCTCGCATCATTGGTAGCCAGGGAATCATCAATGCTCTGTCGTCCGCTGGGAGGAGCTCCATAGGGTAGATTGCTATGACCCAATGTTACATTCAGCTGTGTGCCTGTATCGTATTGGTCACCGGTTACTTCAACCAGAAATATGGTATCACTCAGTATCGTGAAATTTTTATTAGACAATAGGTATATGTTGTCTCCTATTGGCCCGGAACCTCCCTGTATGGGATTGAGATTTCTAATATTTTGTCCATTGTACTTAATATCCTGCCACAGCATCGTGTTAAGCACAGTATCTCCGTCGTATCCATTTTGTTTATCAATCTGCCAAATAATGGTTTGTGCAAATCCCGTTTGCCAGGGTTCTCCATCACGTAGGAGATTAATGGTTAGAAAGAGCTCGCCCTCTGAAAGTGCAATTGCCGGATAATCCGTCCAGGTGGTATCGTTTAGAGGATTTCCGGAAAAGGCATATAAATTCCATGGATCGGCTGGGTTATTCGTTGATGAAAAACACACGATGAGCTGGCTTTCGGTGCTCGAATAACCGTTCAGAAATACCAGTATGAAGCGGTCCGAAATCGGGTCGTACAGTATCTTAGGATCAAATTTTCCGTTGTTGGTGAACTCAGTCGAAAAAGAGTGTAGGCTGATAGGTGCCATGTGCACCGTATCCAGGTTGGTGTTGTAGGTGTAAATTCTTGAGTTGAAGGAGGTGAGTACAGTACCTTCATTTGAAATACCAAGCGTATTGTCATTGGGCCGTCCGCCGGCAAGATAAATAGTCAAGGTATCACCAGGAGCTATGACAACCTTAGTGGCAACCGGGAAATTCATTCCAATGGTCGGATCATTTACGCTGGTAACTTTCCAGCTTTTATCCGCCATTACTTTCCTGGGGAACATCTTGGCAGATTTTTTCTTGATCTGCTTCAGCTCATACCTGGCCGAACCCGGATGAGGCATTTCCACATTGGTCAATAGCGGTGCCCAGTCCTCCTGAATTTCGGAGGGGTGAACAGTATTCAATTTCACCACCTCAACTTTTGTTTTCTGGTAAGTGATATCCTGAGAATAGGCACAGCCGCAAAACGCAATCAACGCAAGAAGTAGTTTAGCTTTCTTCATTTCTGTAGACTATTCCGGAAGAGCCTCTTTTTTCGTAAACGATTTAATTCCCTCAAAGATAATCCATAGTTGGCAGCCACCAATAACAAATGCGACACATACAAGCAACCAATTGCTGGTTTCAACATAGTTTATAAAATTAAAATAGGTGGCGATGAAGGTTACTGTGGTGATAAAGATCATTGGTATCATGGTAACCCAATAGTTACTTTTATTATTGTACAGCCACACGGAAATCACCAACAGGGCTAGAGATCCCAATAACTGATTAGTAGCGCCAAACAAAGGCCAAAGTCTCAGTCCCCCCGTACCCGTTCCATCAGATACAACAAGCAAGAATGAGAAGAGAACAGCTATGCCTGTTTGCCAGTATCTGTTGTTGGCAATAACCTTGATGTTCATGCTTTCACTTATTTCAGCCACTATATAGCGTTGTATCCTTACAGCGGTATCAAGAGATGTGGCCGCAAAACTTATGACCATTACACCAATAAATACTGCCGCCAGCTCCCTGGTGTTTCCAGCCTGGTCCGTTATTGTTTGGGTAATACCCAATTCATTGACGAAGCCCGCCGAGCCATCCACAAAAGCGGTTAGCTTGGGCCCCAGCCCCTTGGCCATCTCAAAATTATCGTAGTGCACATGCCAGGCTGATGAACTTTCAAATCCAGCGGCAACGGCAATAGTAGCAGCCACGGCAAGTGCTGCTTCTCCCATCATTCCTCCATAACCTATGGCCCTGGCATCTTTCATCTCACATAACTGCTTGGAAGTGGTTCCGGATGATACCAATGCATGAAACCCGGAAATAGCACCACAAGCGATGGTGATAAACAAGAAAGGAAACCAGGGAACTGGATTTTCAGTCAAGGCAAAAGCTGGTGCATCCATCACCGGTTGGGCGATGAATATTCCGAGGTATATACAAGCCAAGCCTACGATAAGCTGATGTGAGTTGATATAATCCCTGGGTTGTAACAAGGTCCAGACGGGTAGGATGGAGGCGATAAATCCATATCCCATCAAAAATACGATCCAGGTCATCACTTCCGATCCATTAAGCCATAAATACTCAGGTAGATGCACCGGATATATAAACCCAATATAAATCATGAAATAGAGCATAATCAGCGCAACAATAGATGGGATCAACAAACTTTTCTTTCTTTTATAGGTCCACCATCCAATAGCAATGGCTACGATAATTTGAAAGTTGATGGGGATGACCGTTCCTGGATAATTCACAAAGAGCGTGGCAATGATGTAAGCAAATACCGCGATCACTATGAATACCAACAAGAAGATAATAGTTAGAAACAACCCTTTGGATCGTTTGCCAATTACCTTTTCTGAGATCCATCCTATGGAGTTGCCCTTGTTCCTGGCTGAGATAATTAACGCGCCGTAATCGTGTACCGCCCCCATAAACACACTGCCGATCACCACCCACAATAAGGCGGGAACCCATCCCCAAATAATGGCAATTGCAGGCCCGAGTATCGGTGCAGCTCCTGCGATTGATGAAAAATGATGTCCGAAGAGAACATGTTTTTTGGTGGGCACGAAGTCCATGCCATCGTTGAATTCTACAGATGGTGGAGTAGAATCATCGTCTTCTGTCTTATAAACTTTTTCGGCGAGATACTTAGCGTAAAATCGATATCCCAGGAAAAGACTAACGAGGCAAACAACGGTAACCAGCGCCGCGTTCATTGCAGCAATAAATCCAGGGTAACGAAGATTGCAAACAACACGCTGGCTATGCCATTGGTAGTAAAGAAGGCCAAATTAATTTTAGACAAGTCGTTTGGCTTAACGAGCATGTGCTGATAGAAAAGCAGAGATATGAAGAATGCACTTCCAACCCAATACCAGGCCCCCATGTTGCCATAATAACCAGCACCTAAAATGAATGCAGCAGTAAACAAATGGAACAACCTAGATAATCTAAGCGCACCCACTTTTCCAAATTTCACCGGAAACGATTTGAGGTTATGGGATTTGTCAAAATCAACATCTTGTAAGGCATAGATAATATCAAAGCCACTCACCCAAAATAAAACGGCAAACGAAAAGAACAGTGGCAACCAGTCAAATTCACCGGTAACTGCCAGGTATGCACCTATAGGTGCAAGAGACAACCCCAATCCCAGGATCATATGACTTAAGAATGTAATTCTTTTGGTGTAGCTATACCCGAGTATAACGAGCAAGGCGACCGGTGATAAATAGAAACAAATGGGATTGATAAAATACGTGGTAATAACAAATAGCAGCATGTTGAAGACCACGAATATCAAGGCTGACTTCGCCTCGATCACACCGGATGGAATTTCTCTTACCTCCGTTCGCGGATTGTCTTTATCTATATCTCTATCCGCGTATCGATTGAATGCCATGGCCGCACTCCTCGCGAAGACCATACACAATATCACCAGGATAAATATCTGAAAACTAAAAATGGCATCCGTAAAAAATATGGCCAGTAAAAAACCGATTATGGCAAAAGGCAGCGCAAAGATTGTGTGGCTGAATTTAACGAGTGACAGGAACTTGGATATAGAGTGTGTTGGAGCCATGGGGATTCAAAAATAACAAAAATGAAGAATAGTTCTAAATCAAAGCAATTTACGATATTTGCCCCTCACACAAGCGGGGCAATAGCTTGCGTTGATTATGTGTGTGGGATAAGCGCAAAACTTCATTGATTGAAACCATCTATACCCAAAGGAACAAGGGATTTCTTACCTAAGCAGGTCAATAAACGCAATTACATCTTCAGAACCATTGAAGGTGTTTTTAAGCTATATGGTTATGTCCCCATCGAGACACCGTCTTTTGAGAATATTGATACATTAACTGGTAAATACGGTGACGAAGGTGATCAGCTGATTTTTAAAATTCTTAACTCGGGCGATTATCTAGCTGGGGTAGATAGAGAAGAGCTGGCAGAAATAAGTTCAGGAAAATTGGCCGACAGTATTGCGGGCAAGGCGCTGCGGTATGACCTTACGGTACCATTTGCCAGATATGTGGTTCAGCATCAGAACGACCTCACCTTTCCTTTTAAGCGATACCAGATTCAACCGGTCTGGCGGGCAGATCGTCCACAGAAAGGTAGGTATAGAGAATTCTACCAATGTGATGTAGATGTGATTGGATCTGCTTCACTCCATAACGAAGTTGAGTTAATCCAAATCATAGATCAGGTATTCTCAGAACTTGGAGTGTCTGATTTCAAAATAGGCATTAACCACAGAAAAATATTGGCTGGCCTGGCTGAGGGCCTATCGATTGAATCGAATTTTAATGATTTGGTAACTGCCATTGATAAATGGGACAAGATTGGAGAAGAAGGCGTGACAAAGGAGTTGAGCTCAAAAGGTCTTGGCGGTGAGGCTATCACTGCAGTTATGAAGTATGCGAAGTCTTCCTCATTGTCTCATATCGGAGATATACTGCAAAACACCAAGGGTGAGCGCGGCATGGAAGAGGTGAACATGATTCTTACAGAACTCGAAAACTTGGGTGTCAGCAGTTGCGCGTTTAATGCTTCACTGGCTAGAGGGCTCAGCTATTATACAGGAACCATTATTGAAGTCATAGCTGATGGGTTCAGTGGAAGTATTTGTGCTGGAGGCAGGTATGATGACCTTACAGGTATTTTCGGAATGAAAGATATTTCAGGTGTGGGTGTTTCATTCGGTGCCGACAGAATTTATGATCTCATGGAGGAGAGACAGCTTTTCCCATCTGATACCAATGTATCGACGGAATTGATGTTTGCCAATTTTGGCGCGGAAGAGGCCAGCTTCTGTCTATCGCTTTTGAAGGAGGTGAGGGTAGCGGGAATTGTGGCGGAGCTGTATCCTGACGCGGCAAAAATGAAAAAGCAATTCTCCTACGCGGATGCAAAGCATATACCGTATGTAGCCTTGGTGGGTGCGGATGAAATGGCAAAGAATGAGCTTACACTTAAAAATATGGCATCAGGCGAGCAGAGGACAATTAATAGCTCAGACCTGGTAAAGGAACTGAAGAGATAGGAAATGGCAAAGCATAAAATTCAAATTTCTGATAAGGCGATTGGCTATGACTTAATAGACAAGCTCCTGAACGCCGATTGCCGGGTATCCTTATCAAAGAGCGCGGAGAAAAAGATTGTGGCGAGCCGAAACTTCCTGGATCAAAAAATAAAATCCAGCAAGGTGGCTATCTACGGAGTAACCACGGGGTTTGGCTCCCTGTACGACAAGTCAATTTCAGGTCATGAGCTCGAACAACTTCAGCTCAATCTGGTTGTATCGCACGCTGTGGGAATGGGAGATGAAGTTCCTTCTAAAATCGTTAAGTTGATGTTGGTGCTCAAAGCCCAGTCTTTATCCTATGGATACTCTGGGT
>DTRI01000215.1:15243-30089 GCA_012966015.1 Flavobacteriales bacterium
TACTCTCAACCGTTAAAAGGCTGCTCGACTTTTATAATAAGGACATTGTGCCTGTTGTATATCAACAAGGTTCTTTGGGTGCCTCCGGTGACCTGGCTCCTTTGGCACATATGTCATTGCCCTTGCTGGGGCTGGGAGAAGTTTATTATAAAGGTGTGAAGCAACAATCATCAGCTCTCTTTAAAAAGTTGAACCTGAAACCGCTCAAGCTGAAGTCTAAGGAAGGCGTTGCTTTGCTAAATGGTACGCAGTTTATGTCGGCCTACGGAACTTATTCTATTAATAAGGCCAAGAGACTTTTTGCACTGGCAGACCTTATTGCCGCCATATCACTGGATGCATTTGATTGTGGCCTCGGTCCTTTTGATGCTTCAATTCAAGCGGTGAGGCCCCACAAGGGCCAGATTAGTACAGCTGCCAATATCCGCAAGATACTCAGGGGCAGCAAGATCAGTTCCAGGAAGAAGACGCATGTTCAAGATCCCTATTCTTTCCGTTGTATTCCCCAGGTTCACGGTGCTTCTAAAGATGCCTTAGATCATGTTGCCAATGTGTTCCAAACTGAGATAAACTCAGTGACGGACAACCCAACCGTTTTTAGTAAAGAGGACAAGATTATTTCGGCTGGAAACTTTCACGGCCAGCCCCTGGCAATCAGCCTGGATTTTTTATGTATTGCCATGTCCGAGCTGTGTAGCATTTCAGAACGAAGAACTTTCAAGCTGGTATCCGGACAGCGGGGACTACCAGCATATCTAATAGCTAATTCGGGGTTGAACAGTGGGTTTATGATGACGCAATATTTGGCAGCCTCCATTGTAAGTCAAAATAAGCAGTTATGTTCGCCCGCTTCCGTGGATACTATCGACTCATCCAATGGACAGGAAGATCACGTTAGCATGGGAGCGAATGCAGCCACTAAGGCTTACCGGGTTTTGGAGAATATGGAGACGGTATTGTCAATAGAGCTATTCAATGCGGCGCAGGCGTTAGAATTTAGGAAGCCTCTAAGATCTTCTGCTCACATAGAAAAATTCCTGGCCAGCTATCGCAAGCGAGTTGCCTTTATAAAGAATGACAAAGAACTTCGAAAAGAAATTCTCGCTACAGTTGACTTTTTAAGAGAAGAATACTAGCTAATAGCATCTAAAGATTAGGAATGTTCTTGTCTTTGGGATACTTAACCGAATAGATAAGCATCATCTTTTTTGTTTCTGAAGCTGCCAGCTCCAGGTTCCAGGTGAGCTTTCCTGTTATGTTGTCAACTTTTGCCTCAGCCGACTCTACCAAATCTATTTCTATTTCCTTATTAGAAGATATTGGATATTGATCTTGCACTTCAATGCTAATCGGTTCACTTTTGGTGTTGCGTACGACTATTTCATAGGCAAATGTTATTTTTCGGTTGGCGCCAATGATTTTAGTACTTGTAAAGTCCTTAAGCTTTTTTCGTGTCACCACCACATTTTTATCCCTGCCAAATGAGAGGCTCAATGTATCTGTGGTCGCCGCGGGGTTAATACTGGATTTCCCAACATAAGAACCATCAAAATAAATGTTCGCCATCCCGGGTAAGAGATTGTAATCTTCCCATCCCGTTATTTTTGCCACAAGAAAAGCATCCTTATCCAGCTTAGGGACTACGAAGTGCATGAATTGAGCTGTTGCCTTATGACTTTGCACATTTACATCATGATGTTTAGCGTCGGAAGGTATTGTGTAAGGGATACTGATTTTGAACTCAGTACTCAGCTGGTTTTCAGAAACGCTTGTGTAGTCTGCTGCGCTTGCTGCCTCCGGTTCTGCTTCCTCAATGACCATATCGCCCATCTTCATTTTACCTTCCAGTGCCATCGGGGCAACTGCTCGTTTGTCATAGCCAACCAATCTGTAGCGAGGTTGTCCGTATCTCAATACCCAGGTGTTCAAATTGGGTTTGGAGCCACTTCTGGTCGGATTAGAGGTGGATAATGTCAGGTTGACCTTGTTCCAGTCAACACCTGAGTTTTGGTAAACTTTTGCTTTGTAATCCAGCTGTACGGGTTCCGTGGTTTTTGTTGCTCTCAAATCATATGCGGGCGTCCAGCCGGCCCCACTTACAAAGTAGGTCAGCAGAAATTTGGCCGGGGTTCTCTCACCCGCATTGACAGCCACAACTATCTCACCCGTTGCTCTGTTTCGTTTAATATTTAAGGTGTTGAGCTGGTTTTGGATGACGGCCAACCTCGTTCCCAGTTTCTTCTGAGCAGCTTTTGCTTCCAGCTTTTTTTGTTGGATTTCCGTTAATCTCTTCCTAAATAAATTTGCTACCTCAGTAAGATCCAACGCATCGACGCCCACGTCCTTATTGCCAATGGACTTATTGGCAAGGATCATAGCCTCTTCATTCTTGTAAACGCTTTGGAGTGCCTTCTGAAACTCAACTCTCATTTTCAAACTCTCCAATGAATCTTCAAGGGCCAGAACATCCTTGGGCTTTTCACTCTCATTCAGGTAATTGAGCCTATGTACAACAGAGAGTATGGTAAAATTTCCTTTACCCTTGACTTGTATGGTATTCCCATCAATATTCGGTGATAGGTCCTTAAATAGAACGTAAGTGTCCCCAGCATTTAATGATGTATTCCCGCTCCTGTTAATCTCTGCCCCACTTAAGTAAACCGTTACATCTTTTACTTTAGAGGAAACTGTTTTCTCAGCTTCTGCAAAAGACGCAGTGTGAGAAATCAGTACAATCGACGCGATTACGAACAAGCTCCTTATCATCTACTCCTAAGTTTTGCAAGCAATCTTAAGATTTCGATATACAGCCATATTAATGTCACCAACAATCCAAATGCGCCATACCACTCCATATACTTGGGTGCACCCTTTTCTGCTCCCATTTCTATAAAGTCAAAATCCAGTACCAGGTTCAAAGCGGCGACTACCACAACAAAGGCACTGAAGCCTATTCCCATCAAACCATTTTCATGGATGTACGGAATTCCTGTGCCAAAAAAGCTGAGTACAAATGAAACCAGGTATATTAAAAAGATGCCGCCGGTGGCAGCTGCTACGCCGAGCTTGAAATTTTCGGTAGCCTTTATAAGACCGGATTTGTAGGCAAATAGCAAGCTGAATAAAGTTCCAAAAGTTAAGGCCACCGCCTGCAATACAATCCCTGGGAACATCGTTTCAAATTGAGCAGATAGTCCGCCTAACAGTAAGCCCTCCAGCAAGGCATATATTGGTGTCGTAATTGGGGCCCATGTTTTTTTGAAGATAGTAATAATGGCAACAATTAAACCACCGATGCCGCCTCCAATCATCCAGGGGTAAACAGCGCTCATATCTCCCATTCCGTCCAGCCCCACTGATTCAAAAAACAGTCTCCATGTGTACATGGCGGTGCCTACCAAAAGAAATAATGACAGGGCCGTTTTATTGACGGTTCCCTGAATAGTCATTTTTTCTTCTGCCGAAATTACCTCATCAAATGTTTTGCTGCTTAAAGCAGGATTGGCAGTTCGCATCATAGTTCAAAAGTTATTTAATGTCTGGTTAAAATTATAAAAAACAACGGATCAATCCCGCAGATAATCCCACCTACAAATTATGTGCCGAGAATATGTGAGTGGTGTGCACATGAAATTATGTCATGAACCTATGTCCTCATTCCAAATCTCAGGATGCTCTTTGATATAGCGTTCCATCATTGCGATGCATTCAGCATCTTTCATATCTTTCACAGATATTCCATTGTCAAGCATGAAATCAACAGCGCCCCCGAAAGTCACCGATTCACCTACAATGACTGACTTGATGCCGAACTGTACCACTGCCCCAGCACACAAGTGGCATGGCATGAGTGTTGAATACAGTACTGTATCACTATAATTTCCAACCCTTCCGGCATCTCTCAAGCACTCTATTTCTGCATGGGCCATTGGGTCT
Source organism: Flavobacteriales bacterium (assembly GCA_012966015.1). Taxonomy (GTDB): domain Bacteria; phylum Bacteroidota; class Bacteroidia; order NORP154; family NORP154; genus NORP154. The sequence continues at coordinate 19,180 of DTRI01000215.1, forward strand.
CCATGCTGCACTCTCCTGTTATGGCCCCGGCCAATAATAGAGCCACTCCGCACGAGCACGGATCCTATGGGTATGCCCCCTTCTTCCAATCCTAACTTCGCCTCTTCAATTGCCACCAGAAGAAAATTGTCCATTGCACCGGTAGATGTTATAGAAATAATGTTATTTTTGAGTAGAAAATATAAATAACTAAAATACTATTTATTATGAAAGTTGAACAACGCAGATGGACTGCAGACGGCAGTTGGGAGACAACAACTGATAACGGACTTGGCGAAGGCGCAAACCTGGTATTGGCTTTTGGTAGCCGTAGTATATTGAGCGATGCTGCCAGATTTGATGAAATGAAGGGGTTTTATCCAAACGCCCATATTCTATCGGGAACAACATCGGGAGAAATTCTCGGTATAGAGGTTACTGATGATACTATATCACTTACTGCAATTCATTTTGAGAAAACTACTCTTAAGACTGCTATACTAAATATCGCGGATTTTGAAGACAGCTTTAAAGCCGGCCAGCAACTTGGACAGGAATTAGCTGCGGATGATTTGGCTCATATTTTTGTAGTCTCAGACGGATTAAAAGTAAACGGTAGTGAGCTGGTTAAAGGGTTTAATGAAGTTTTGCCTGATACTATTGCTGTAACAGGTGGCCTGGCTGGAGATGCAGCTAATTTTGAAAAGACACTGGTTGGTCTGGATTCAGCGGCATCAGATGGCAATGTAGTCGCCATCGGCCTGTTTGGAAGCGATCTTAAAATTGGCCACGCCTCAAAAGGCGGATGGGATTCATTTGGTCCTGAGAGAGTCGTAACTAAATCTTCGGCAAATGTATTGTATGAATTAGATGGTGAGTCTGCTTTGGAGCTATATAAAACATATCTGGGTGATAAAGCATCAGAGCTACCGGGTTCAGGATTGCTTTTTCCACTGGCTATTAAAGAAACTCCGGAACAAGCAGCGGTTGTTAGAACTTTACTGGCGATTGATGAAGAAGCAGGGAGCATGACCTTTGCAGGAGATATTCCGGAAGGATCATCAGCTCAGTTGATGAAAGCGAATTTCGATAAGTTGATAGATGCATCCTATGATGCAGCGGAAGGAACGGTTGAGGCTCTGGGAGGAGCTGCGGACCTGGCTATATTGGTAAGCTGTGTGGGTAGAAAGCTGATTCTGGATCAGCGCATCGAGGAAGAGGTAGAAGAGGTGAGGAGCGTGTTGGGAGATGACACAAAGATCTCCGGATTTTATTCATATGGTGAAATATCCCCACTTACGCCTTCTGTAAATTGCGAGCTACACAACCAAACAATGACCATTACCACATTCTCTGAGAATTAATGTCCTATAACAAGCTGCTGGAGCGTCAGATCAGGCGCAACTTAAAGGGGGTAGAGGAAATTCCAGAAGAATATAAACCGTTGCTTCAGGCGATTAGCGACGCTTTTGACCACAATCAAGCGGACAGGGCCATGATTGAAAGGTCCTTGGATGTTAGCTCTCAGGAACTGAATGTTGCCAATGCCAAAGTTCGTAAGTCATTGCTCGAGATTGAGCAAAAGAACAAGGACATCACCGACAGCATCAACTATGCGCAGAAGATTCAGGAGGCCATCATGCCGTCAAAAGGGTATATAGATGAACTATTTGGTGAATGTTTTGTGCTGTTCAAGCCCAAGGATATTGTAAGCGGCGATTTCTACTGGTTTGCCGAGAAAAATGGAAGGCGAATTGCCGTTGCTGCCGATTGCACCGGTCATGGTGTTCCCGGAGCCTTTATGTCTATGATTGGCAACTCACTACTGAATGAGATGGTTATAGAGAAGGAAATAACCGATCCCGGGCAAATCCTGCAAGGTGTAAAAGACGGAATTATTCATGCATTGAGTCAAACCCCGGGTAGGGGTCAACAGAAGGATGGGATGGACATGGCGCTGTGTGCGTTTGATGAAGATAACAAAATCGTAGAGTTTGCTGGCGCCTATAATCCGTTATACCTGATTCGAGGAGGCGAGCTGGAGGAAACCCGGTCTGATAGAATGCCTATAGGAATTTACGAGGATGATGGCGGCAAAACTTTTACCACCCACAAGATTGAATTACAAAAGGGCGATGTGCTCTACATTTTTACCGATGGATTTGTAGATCAGTTTGGCGGGCCCAAGGGAAAGAAGTTCATGGGAAAGCGATTTAGGCAGTCGTTTATAGACATCCAAAAAATGTCGATGGCGGAGCAAAGCGACTTCCTCGATAAAACAATTGAAGACTGGAAAGCTGACCCATTACAGCCCGGCGGGGAGTCTGAGCAAATGGATGATATTCTAATTATCGGCATTAAAGTATAATTCTGCAACGACATTCAATTTTTGCAATAAAGTGTCAATAAAGTGTCAATAAAGTGCTATTTTATGCACAAAATTACCGTTTTCAGGTAAAATCAACACTTTTCAGGTCAATATTGCCACCAGTAAGAATTATTCCAATTCGGCTACCTTGAAATTGCTTCTTGCTTTTTAGTATTGCGGCCAGGGGCACGGCACTAGAGGGTTCGATAATGATTTTCATACGCTCCCAAGCCAGCTTGAGGGCCGCCATTATTTCGGATTCATTTACGGTTATAATCTCCTGAACATGCTCACGGATTATGTCAAAAGTCTTGTCACCTAGTGGTGTTTTGAGCCCGTCCGCTATTGTGTTTGTGGTGTCGTTACCTTCAATTTTGCCGCTTTGAAAGGATCGATATGCATCATCTACTTCTTCTGGTTCCGCGCCAATGATTTTGCTATTGGGAGAGAAGTAATTGACGGACAAACATGTCCCGCTCATGAGTCCGCCACCACCAATGGGCGCCAATACTATTTCTAAGTCCGTAACATCTTCAATCAGCTCTTTGGCAGCTGTGGCTTGTCCGGCGATGATGTCGTAATCATTAAAAGGATGAATAAAGTGTGCACCGGTGTCCTTGATAACTCGTTCTACGGTTTCCGCGCGGCTCTGGATATTGGCGCTGCAAAAGACCACTTCTGCCCCGTATCCTTTGGTTGCTTCAAACTTAACGGCGGGGCTATTATCAGGCATGACCACGGTTGCTTTTATACCCTGTTCCTTTGCGGCCAATGCGACCGCTTGTCCATGATTTCCTGAGGAGTGAGTGATAACACCTTTTGCTTTTTGCTCATCTGATAAACAGAGGATAGCATTCGTAGCACCGCGTTTTTTAAAGGCACCCACCTTCTGAAAATTTTCGCACTTAAAGTACAGCTTGGCCCCTGTAATCTTGTTAATAGTTTCGGAAGTAATAATTGGAGTTCGGTGGATAAACGGCGCAATCCGTTCATGCGCTTGAATAATTTGTTGTTGGTTGGGCTGAGAATCTAAAGTGGGCATGTGTTGAATTTATATTCTCACGCCAATTACGCAAACGTCGTCAACCTGATCTAAATTACCACGCCAATCTTCAAAGGCTTTGTCCAGCAGCCCTGCCTGCTCTTCCATCGTCTTGTCGTTTATACATCGAATTTCAAACCAATTGGTCCAGCTTCTCTGGTCGGTTTCCGTTGTGCTTTCGTGTTCCATATAATAGGTAGTAAATTGATGCAATGTAAAGTTACATGCAATTTAAACATTATCACCTGACCGACTTATCACTATACATGTGTTCCCTTTTATTACCTTTGCTAACCACTAAAATTTGATCATGAAATCCCTAAAGCCTACCATATTAGTAACCAATGACGATGGAATCTCAGCACCCGGAATAAGAGCGCTGATTGACGAAATGAGAACGATTGGTGACGTTACCGTACTGGCGCCCGACAAGCCTCAATCCGGAACAGGACACTCCATTACATTAGAGGACCCTTTGAGATTAAACGAGCTGAAAACAGACGGTACTTACAAGGAATACAGTTGCACGGGCACTCCGGTAGATTGTGTGAAAATGGCCGTTAACGTAGTTCTTCATCGAAAACCAGACCTGCTTGTTTCTGGCATCAACCATGGGTCTAATTCTTCGATTAATGTAATTTATTCGGGAACCATGTCTGCAGCCCTGGAGGGTGCACTGGAAGGAATTCCCTCTATTGGATTTTCATTGGTGAACAATAAACCTGATGCTGATTTTAGCGCTGCAAGAAAATACGCAGCCCGATTTGCAAAATTGGCGCTTAAGAAGGGAATGCCCAAGGGCTGTTGCCTGAATATTAATATTCCCAATCTAAAAGAAAAGCAAATAAAAGGGGTTAAGGTATGCAGGCAAGCGAATGCAAATTGGAAGGAAGAATTTGACATCAGAACAGATCCCTTTGGGAGCAAATATTACTGGCTAACAGGTGTATTCAAAAACTATGACAAGGGAAATGACACAGATGAATGGGCTTTGGCCAATGGTTATGTGTCGATAGTACCCGTGCAATACGATGTGACCGCACATCATGCCATAACAGAAATAAATGATTGGAACTATGAACGGTAAATGGGACAGAATAGGGCTTGGACTATCACTTGGGTTGATTTTCCCCATACTTCTTTTGGTGGCTTATTGGCAGCTTAATTATGCATATATGGATATGGACAAGTTTATGGGTTTTCTCGAGCAAGGTCAGCTTCACACGAAGCTGATCAGTCTCTTCGTAATTATCAATTTGGCCATTTTTTTTGTATTTATCTGGGCAAATTTAAATTTGTCTGCCAGAGGAGTTCTTTATGCTACTTTTATCTATACAATCATTATAGGTGGTTTTAAAATATTGTCTTGAAAAATTTCTTCCATCATTCCAACCTTGCAGTATTTAGTATATTTTCTGAATCCTAAATCCAACGCTATAACCAAATATTATAGCACCATCAAATGAGGTATTACATCATAGCCGGCGAAGCATCAGGTGACCTTCACGGTTCTAACTTGATAAAGGAATTGAAGCTTCAGGACCCATTAGCTGAAATGCGCTGCTGGGGTGGAGATTTAATGGAGGAGCAGGGGGGCGTGATTGTAAAGCATTACAGGGACCTTGCTTTCATGGGATTCTGGGAGGTGCTTTTTAATATTTTCACCATTCTTAAAAACATCAGTTTTTGCAAGAGGGATATACTGGCGTACAAACCCGATGTACTCATATTGATTGACTATCCCGGCTTCAATATCAGGATGGCCAAATTTGCCAAAAAGCACAATATCAAGGTCTTCTATTATATCTCTCCCCAGATATGGGCCTGGCATCAGTCGCGCAGTGAGGTGTTGAAAAAAATAGTTGACAATATGTTTGTGATACTACCATTTGAGAAGGAGTTTTACAAGAAGTTCGATTTTGACGTGGATTTTGTTGGCCATCCCCTGCTGGATGCGATTGAGGGCCTGGATACTCCGGCTGAGCAACGAGAGGTTATTGCTCTGGTACCGGGTAGCCGAAATCAGGAGATTTTTAGAATGCTGCCTGTAATGGTGGAAGTTGCCAAGCAATTCCCGGAAAGGAAATTTGTGGTGGCAGGAACTTCTTCAGCTAACAGCTCCGTGTACAAGTCTTGCGAAGGTGTAGCCAATATTCAATTGGAATACGGAAAGACCTATGAGCTGTTGAATCGCGCAAAAGCTGCATTGGTTACCTCCGGAACTGCTACATTAGAAGCCGCATTGTTCAATGTGCCTGAAGTAGTCTGCTATAAAGGCGGACTGGTCAGCTATATCATCGCCAAATGGGTTATTAAGACGAAGTACATTTCACTGGTTAACTTAGTAATGGACAAACCTGTGGTAGCTGAATTGATACAGGGGGATTTTGAACCTGTGAAATTGAAGGCCGAACTCGATAGCATCTTAAATGAAGGTCAGAAAAGAAGCGATATTCTGAATGACTTTGTAGAGCTCAGGAGTAAATTGGGCGGTGCAGGCGCATCGAGGAATACGGCGCAACTTATGGTTAAGTATCTTTCTGAATGAAGTTGCTACGGATTATTACGCTTTTCCTATTCTTGCCTTATTCAATAACTGCAACTACTGTCAGTATTGGAGTGCTTACCTCGAAAAAGCTAACTACTGTGATCTTCTCTCCTCTATATGGTGACTATGTGATTACAGCCGATTCATCGAGAATATTGCTCGACAATAAGGATCTTGCTTATCTTACGTATTCGGATGGTAAAATAGCTTTGAAAACGCTGAGGGGGGACATGGGAACCTATTCCGCCATGAGAATTGAATCTGTTCGCGAAACAGGTACGTTCAAATTCAAACCTGTAATACCATATGGTACACTTCGCTCCTACGATGATGACCTGGAGATACGAGTGGTAGAACAGCACCTACGCATTGTTAATCATGTAGATCTTGATAAATATGTAGCGGGTGTGGTGAAGTCGGAGGTGGGCATAGCCTCGTCACTTGAACTCTACAAAGTACAGGCTATTATATGCCGAACATATTCCCTGAGTAATTTCAGAAAGCACGAAGAAGAAAATTATCAATTGTGCGACAAGGTGCACTGTCAGGTCTATGCGGGCCGATGCGCGGTAACGGACCCTGAAACAGGAATTATGTACGCTGGTGCTGAGAAAATAGCCAAAGCTGCTGAGATAACAAGCGGAATTATCATTGTGGATGATAACCTCGAGCTGGTTACGGCAGCATTTCATTCCAATTGCGGGGGGCAAACAGCGAACTCAGAAGATGTGTGGTCTAAGCCTTTGCCTTATCTGAGGTCTGTAAAAGACACGTTTTGCTACCGTGGAAGAAACGCGCGGTGGAAAAGGAGAATTCCAGAGCAGAAATGGACATCATACCTCACCAAATCTTATGGACTTGATCCGGCAGCAAGTAAATTTAATGAGAATGCAACAACCTTTGCACAAGGCAGACGAGCGAGATATTTTGCAGGAAACAACAAAATACCCCTACATAAAATAAGAACAGACTGGAAGTTTAAGTCGGCCTATTTCTCAATTTACAAGCAGTATGAAGATTTAATATTTAGTGGCAAGGGATTTGGCCACGGAGTGGGCTTGTGCCAGCAAGGCGCTATGCGCATGTCGGAATATCAAATTGACTACAAGAAGATTATTCACCATTATTATACCGATGTTACACTCATTGACATCGGATCCCTGAAATATCTGTTGAAGTAAGCTGAATTTGTGATAAAGCGAATTCAATTTGCTGAACTACATTCTAATGGAACATAAATGACGCTGAGCTTACGGATTATCAGCGGTTGTTATTGAGTATGTCAGCGCAAATCTGCTAAATCCGCATCGTCCGCGTTCTGTTGCAATTCCTCCGGATTGCGAGTAGTTATTGTAAATTTACTCTACTACAATCACACGCCCGCGATATGGACTATTGGAACAGATTTCCGTTGTTCAGAATGAGCATCCCGTTAGTGCTGGGAATCCTTCTCGCTACCTGGTTGCAAGAGAGTTACCCAATATTGAATTGGCTTCTTGTAATGCTGCTGGTATTGGGATTTGTATTTATATTTTTTAAAGAAATAGTAAGCAAGTACAGGAACCGTTGGTTCTATGGTGTAATGTTTCACATGTTTTTAATATTAGCTGGATATCAGATAGTGATACTGCAATCAGGCAGATTTGATTCAAATAATATTATCAACCTTTTTAGTGAAAATGAAGCTTCACCTGAAGCCGTGGTAGCGAAGATAGTCAGCCCAGCAAAGCTCAAGGGAAAATGGGTTCAGTCTGAATTGGAAATAGAAGGCTATTATTCAGATGGCAAGATGGAAATAGCCAGGGGTAGAGTAAAGGTGAATATTGAACGGAATGAAAACGCTGAGGGATTGATTTATGGGGATAGAATAATATTTTCGTCGAAACTCAATCTTATTGAGTCGCCATTAAATCCTGATGAGTTCAGCCACAAGGATTATCTGGCATTGCAGTCAATATATCATCAAGCATTTATAAAAGGGGACAATTGGCAATTACTAGAATCCAAAGGGAGGAAATCATTGATGGCTATTTCAGCAGCCCTTAGAGATAAGCTGCTCAATATTTTCAGGAGAAATGGAATGGGTAAGGATGAATTAGCGGTTGCGTCTGCCTTAATATTAGGAGATAAAAGCGGGTTGAATACAGACCTGAAAAGCAACTATTCAAAATCGGGAGCCATGCATGTACTTGCGGTATCTGGATTACACGTTGGGATAATTTACCTGGTACTGAATTGGCTCTTGGCATTTCTTGCCCGGTTGAAGTATGGTGCAGTCTTAAAAGCAACGGTAATCATACTGTTGCTCTGGTTTTACGCGATGCTTACAGGAATGTCACCATCGGTTATGCGCGCCACAACGATGTTGAGCTTTCTGGTAATTGGAAAGTCACTGAATCAATACACGGATATTTACAATATCTTAATCGTCTCAGCCTTTCTGCTGCTGGTCATCGATCCAAACCTGATTGTCTCGGTGGGATTTCAGCTTTCATATCTGGCAGTTTTCGGAATAGTATATCTCTATCCGAAATTCTATTGTGCCTGGGAGCCACCTACCTGGCTGCTGGATAAGGTTTGGGCGCTCACTTGCGTATCTTTAGCAGCTCAGCTGGCCACATTTCCCTTGAGCCTCTATTATTTTCACCAGTTTCCCAACTGGTTTTTGATTTCAAACCTACTGGTAATACCTTTGGCCACGATCATAATTTACCTGGGTATTCTAGTATTTATTACTGCACCGTTTCATGCATTGTCGGTAGGCATTACCGAGGTGATGACGAACGTAGTTGGCATACTCAATGAGTCAGTGTCAATTATTAGATCACTACCATTCTCCACTGTTGAGGATGTATCGATTGATCCGATGGAAACTGTGGGCATTTACATGATTATCTCACTTGTCATTTCATTTTTTGTCCTCAAACGCGTGGCATTTCTGAGATGGGCTTTGGTCAGCTCTGTCCTGCTGCTCATGTTTCAGGTTTATGAGAATCAGGAGCAGCTCCAGCAACGACAGGTTATTGTATACAGCATTCCTCACCACACTGCCGTAGAGTTCATCAATGGTAAAACAAGCCTGCTGCTGGCGGATTCGGCCCTGCTAGCCAGTAGCAGAACGTTGGACTATTATTCCCGGAATTACCGCATCTCAAAGGGGATTAAATTTACGCAGCGCCTTGTACTTGGAGATTCTCCTCCTCCGGCATTGTTTGATTCATGGTTTAACCATAACAACTACTTCCAATTCTTTGATTACAGTATGCTGATTGTTGGTGATAATGGGGATATTCCGAATAGAGAAAGGCCCATACCAATTGGTAATCTATTATTAAGAGGGAGAGGAGAAATTGAAGTCTCAGAAATACTGAAGAAAGTTACACCTCAACACGTATTGTTAGGCAGTTCTCTACAGCCATGGAAATCTAAGAAATGGGCCGAAGAATTTGATAAATATGGTTTTCGATATATCAATATCCCTGTTGAAGGTGCACACATTTCAATTCTTTAAGTCGTAGAATAACCTGATTTCGAAATAAGGCTAGCCCATTCGTTGGTTATCCACGAATAACGAATTGCTACGAATGCGTGAATGGAGCTGCTTCAATTACTTTGAATGTAGAAATAGTGATGGTGGTTGCCACGTGTTGCGTATAAATCATTGAAGTTGAAGCATAATGCCCTTTCAGTCTATTTCGATTGTGTGAAAACTTAAAATATCAGATAACAGATTCGAAAATTCGTATATATTCGTAATTCGTTTATTACTTAACTAATCATCCACTCAACTTGATCTCATCTAAATGGACCCGGTAAAAATATATGCATTCTGCATACTCACCTTGATAGCGGTTCTGATCTTTTTAACCTGGTATCTCTTTTCAGAAAAAAGGAGGCTTCACGGTATAGGCGTCAAGAGATATACGGGTGTCTATATTTTTATACTGTTCTTCATGATCATTTTCATGTTGCTGATTATGATTCAATTGTATGAGGGGCCCAAGATCATTCTCACGAATGATGCAGGTTACAAAATATCTCTGATGGAGAATGTGGAAAGACTTAATTACGATCAGGTGGCCTTGTTAGACCCAGCTATTTATTATATAGATAAGCATAAATCCTTTCTTATAGATTTGCCCACTGAGCCACTATGGTCAAAACCAGTTGTAATGAACGGTTTGCGCGCTTATGTTGAACGGGCAGGGCTGGAAACCAGTCAAACCAACGTAGAGTCTTTCTTAAAATGGAATCCGTTTCGGGAGTTGCTTTCTTGCATATTTGTGGATTTAATAATGAAACCCTATTTAGAAATGGTAGCTTGTCTGGATTATACTTTGATGAACAGCACCTATGGCAAGATGCTCCGCAATAGTCATTCAACGCTGATAAAATATGGTGAGCCGATAAATATTAAAGTAAATGTGGAATCTGGTATGCCATTTGATATTTTGGGCACTGGCACACCACCTTCGGGAAGTAGAAGCTCCTCCAGTGCCGATACAACAGCTACAGAAGAAGTGAAAGTAACACTGAGTTATAGCAATTATTTCAGCATAACAATTCTCGATAAGACTACGTTGGACGTTGACGACAATCAATTGACGTTGGCCAATTATTTTTTGAAGAACACCATAAACCTTTCAAGTAATGTAGAAAGGATTATTGCCAGTGAGAACAACATGCTTTTTACCTCTTCTGTTGAATTTGAAGATGCAGAGATCGATGGCAAGATTTCCGATTTTCAGATTCAGCGATGGGTGAGGATGCTAGAGGGGAAAGACAAGCTGTACATTTTGGAATTGGCGTATTCGCCGGATACCGATCCCACTACAGCTATTTGGAAAGATCTCAAATTGATATTTGAATCCTTTATTATCTTAGCTGAATAATTTTTTAAAGACATAAATTATTCTTCTGTTGAACACCTCACACATTAAATACGCTCTGGTTCGAGCATTCATTCTCTTCCT
>DTRI01000216.1 GCA_012966015.1 Flavobacteriales bacterium
CAAAGGGGAGTTCGTGCTTTTTAAGGATATCAAATACTTCTTGATTTCCTGCAGGCGCGCGTTGCTCAGTCAGGAAAGTTTGAAATTTTACAGCATCAACACCGGTTTTAGCCGCAGAATCAATAAGTTGTTTCGCAACTGCAATGTCACCTCCGTGATTGATGCCTATCTCAGCAATGATATATGTGGCATTGTCGGTGTTTAATCCAATGTCTTTAAGAGCTTTCATTTAAGTGAGGTTAATGAAGAAAAATTAATTAATTGTTGTCTACCAGGAAGACATGCCCCCATCGATAACAATATTTTGGCCCGTAGTATATTTAGCTGCGTCTCCCGATAAATACAAGATAGCACCTAACATATCTTCGTCATTAGCCATTCTGTTCATGGGCGTTCGGCTGGAGTAGTTTTTAATAAAATCGTCACCCTGTGGATTTTCAGGATTGAAAATACCTCCTGGTGAAACAGCATTTACCCGAATGTTTCTATCTGCTAAGTGCACTGCAAAATATTTGGTCATTTGAATTACACCTGCTTTGGTAGCACCGTATACCTCCGAATTTTTTCGGTTCAGATCTGTGTAGTTTCTGAAGTCAGGGCTTACAACACCGAAAATAGATCCAATATTTACAATTGCTCCAGATTCCTGTTTATGTTGATCTAGCAGGTTGACGTAGGACTGAATACAAAAAAATGTGCCTTTCAAGTTTACGTCCATTACCCAATCGAATGATTTTTCAGGCCTTTCTTCAAATTTTTCAAATGTGCTGACGCCAGCATTATTTATCAATACATCGATACTTCCATACTGCTCATGAATCCCCTCGAACGTATTTTCAACATCTGCTCTACTTGTAATATCCAGCTCTCTTAAATCGGTATCGCCTGATTTACCATTTAGTTTAATATCTGTACCTACCACTTTCGCTCCTGTCTGCTCCAGGCTCTTACAAATTGCACTGCCTAACTGTCCACAGGCGCCAGTGACTAATACTACTTTGCCGTTTAAGTTAAATAGATCGTCAATGTAGTTCATTGGATAGTTTTTTGAATTGCTTAAGAGAGTTGATCAGGTTTTCTTTGTCTTTGTAATATTCGACGGTGAGGTACTTAATTGTTTTATACGCTAAAAGTAATTCTTTTACCTCATTCAAATCATCCTCATCCGGACAATGATGAGCATCGTAAGCCATATTATCCTGGTCAATAGCGGGCTTGCAGATGTGAACTTGAATCATGCGTGTGAGAGGCAACATGTTCTTGTATTCTTCGAATTCCATTTGCTTGTTATGCGCTGAAATTTTTGCATGTGCGGTATCGAACAAGAAGCTGAGGTTATTTTCGTCAACCACTTCTGCGATAAAATCAGGATCGGCGATGTAATTGTAAGCTGTATTTGGGTAAAAGTTATTATTCTCTACCGCAAGTATCGTTTCCCCGAATATTTCCCTGAATCTGGCTACATTTTCAGTCGCATTCTCCTTCATTTGAGCCCTGGAGAGCTCTGTGCCTCCAACTTGATATACGCCATTTATGAGTCTTGGGTTGGTGCATCCTGAAGCCATATGAAATGAGATCAATTTCAGGTCACTTTTTTGAGCTTTGATTTTTTCCAGATAAGAAAAAATCATCTCATCATGCTTGTGTTGAATCTGGAGTTCACAGTGAAAGACATCTTGACGAGGATAATTGGAATCAATTTCTTCATCTCTGCATTCTAATACGTCAGAGTGTTGAATAATCTCTTTGGCAACCTCTTCATCTTTAAACAAGTGTGATATTGGTGTTGCGAGCTCAATCATAATATGCTTTGATTTTTTCTGATTCTTCCAGCTGTGCCCATAAAAAGGCAGAATTAAGCTCACTCAATAAATAGCTAGATCCTATATCAACCCAGGAATATTTATCGATCTCACCTCTCAAAAACTTTTTTCGGTTTGTGCCCTTTTCTCTCAATATTTCTGCCCTTTCAATCAGGTCTTCATCATTGATTAATAGTGCACCACCTTCTCCACAAGTATAATTTTTTGTATCGTGAAAACTAAAGGTACCAAGATGGCCGATACTCCCCAGAGGCCGTGAATCGTACTTGCTCATGATGCCTTGGGCCGCATCCTCAACTACCTTCAAGTTGTGCTTGCTGGCAATCTCCATGATCACATCCATGTCGCATCCAACCCCAGCATAGTGAACCGGAACAATAGCTTTGGTTTTCTCTGTTATGGCCGCCTCAATTTTGGATTCATCCATGTTTAGTGTATCGGTGCGGATGTCTACAAATACCATAGTTGCACCTCTTAACACGAAAGCGTTGGCCGAGGAAACAAATCCAAAGGAGGTTGAGATAATTTCATCACCGGGCTGAATGTTTAGCAGAAGTGCTGCAAGCTCAAGCGCATGTGTACATGAGGGTGTTAGCAATGCTTTTTTACAACTAACATTGTCCTCCAACCATGCGCTACATTTTTGAGTAAATATCCCGTCACTTCCCAGCTTTTTGCTAGCAATTACCTCCTCCAAATATTTGAGCTCATTGCCCGTTATTAATGCCTGGTTAAATACAATCATTCTATCTGGTTGAATAGTTGTGTCAAATTTAAAAAAACTAATGCTGTAAACTTTATTCTGTTCAATAAATTGCTTACTAGAAGGATTTTGTATTATTTGAACATATATTTTAGCGACCAGATAGTATAGTATTTATAGAGATCTCTATTTAATTTTTATGGGAGTTGTTGCAAGACAAACAGTAAAGGCATCTATAGTTTCCTATATAGGTGTTGTTATAGGGTATTTTAACTATCTATGGATTTATCCTTATGCGTTAACAGCCGGAGAAATAGGCCTATATCGGGCATTACTCGATATATCCCTTCTTTTTCTACCATTTGTACAGCTGGGTACGGACTCTATTGTGGTGAAGTTTTATCCGCATTTTACGGATGAAAAGGAGCGATACCCCAACTTTTTTGGGTACATACTGTTGATGCCTCTTGTTGGCTTTCTCCTCTTTCTAGCCGCTTTTATGGGCTTTAAAGATAATCTCACTGACTTTTTTTCTGAGAAATCGCCATTACTGATAGGCTACATTTATTACATTATTCCCTTGATTTTTCTCTTCGTCTATGTGAATATTTTAGAGTCTTATTCTCGGGTTAAATTGCGAATAGTCGTTCCCAAAATTATTAGGGAGATCTTGGTCAGAATATTTACCATGGTATTCATTGTAACGTATTTTTTCCAGTACATAGATTTACCAACGTTAATTACATTAATCACCTCTGTCTATGTATTGCAATTGTTTATGCTGTTGATTTATATATTCTCGCTAGAGTCGGTGAGCTTGAGGCCAAGCATCTCATTTCACAAGGACGCACTGTTCGGAGAAATGACAACCTATAGCCTTTTTATGTTATTAGGTAGGGGCGGGGGAATAATCGTAAACAGGATAGACACGATAATGACCGCGGCATTGTTGGGCTTGATGGATACAGGCGTATACAGTGTCGCCTACTTTATAGGAATGGTACTCGACATGCCTAGAAGAGCACTGATCGCCATTTTGGCGCCCTTGGTGTCCAAGGCGCTTAAGGATGATGATGTCAGTTTACTCGATGATTACTATAAGAAGAGTTCGCTCAATCAGCTCATTGTCGGATCAGTTCTCTTTGTGCTTCTGTGGGTAAACATCGATAATATCTTTCATTTTGTACCCAAGAACGAGATATACGCAGCAGGCAAATACGTAGTATTTTTTATTGCACTCTCTCGACTTTTTAATATGGCAATGGGTATTAATAACGAGATTATTATCAACTCAAAATATTATAGGTGGAATATCATTCTGATGCCATTCCTGGCAGTAATCGCAATTGCTACCAATTATTACTTTATTCCCAAGTACGGCATTGTTGGAACAGCCATTGCCACTGCTATTTCCATATTTCTTTACAATATTATTCGTTTGATTTTCGTGTATATCAAATTCGGCCTACAGCCCTTTTCATTTTCTACGATTCAGTCTTTAATAATAATGATCACCATGTTTGGAGTTTCCTATTTAATTCCGTTTCTCCACAGTAACCTGGTGGATTTTCTCGTTAGATCCACAGTATTGTTAGTGTTTTCGATAAGCACTACATACTATCTAAAAATTTCAAGTGATGCCAATAACTTGCTGCACAGTCTGAAAAAGAAATACTTTGGATAGCCTTGTCTAAGAACTTAAAAGGCCCTGTTTATCCCCAAAACCCATCTCCAGCTAACATACCCTGGTTCCGTGGCGGGTGTTCGGTTGATAAAAAATGGCATATCAAATCGGAAAGTGAGTGGTTTCACCTTTTCGAGTGCTCCCCATTTTTTAATTGTAAGCGTAATTCCCAAACCAGCATCAGCACGAACGTCGGTAAAGCGAATAGATTCTGTTATCCTGTGATAGTTGATGGTACCTAGATCTGCGAAGAGGTAGCTTTTTAAGTCAAATGTCTTACCCAGTTTTGGAAGCCTGATGCCAAACACCCGGTCAAATTCAAGTTCTATATTTAGGGCTGCCCCCGAATTACCCCTATAAGCCAATCTAATATCTGAAGAGTCACCTTGATTTTCCTGTGCCACATAGTACCCGGAATAGCCGCGTAGATTCAATCCTCCACCAGCGTGGAAATGATTGATCGACGTCCCATATTCCAACCAGGAATCATTGGTAGCGAATTCAGAACGCGTATATTTATTATCCATCATCTCTTCGGGATTGGCTCCTGCAAGGTAGAGCTGCGATTCGGGAGCGAGATTTGTACCAGAGCCGTATTGCATGAAGAACCTGGTGTTGAGCCCAAATTTGCCCAAAGTGTTTCGGTTAATTGCCTCCAGATAGATGGTTGAGTAATCATAATCCCCCAGTGCTGAAGATCGCAGCGCAAGTACGATATCTCCATTGCCGCGCTTATAAGCATACTTGTGTTCTATTCCCAGATTCACAAAATTATTGTACTTGCCCTCATTCCATAACTCAGGATACAACAGGTAAACCAGGTCACTGCTATCCGCACGATATAGACTCTGAAAATCGATGAATAGTCGATTGTCTCCAGACGCATCCTTTTTGTCAAAGCCTATTTTGTATGCATTCAATCCATCCAAAGCTTTAGCACTCAGGTATAGATATGAACCCTTGCTGAATTTGTCCAGTGGCGTTTTGAAAGTGAAACTAAATGATATTTGATCGTATGAAGTGAGATTAATGGTGGAGTCGTGATCACCTTGTCCCAATCCAGTATTAAACCAGAGGTGAGCATTAAATATATTTTTATATCCCATGAAGCTTCCATTAGCACTAAATCCTGCTTTAATTCCGTCATAGGCATTATACCAGATGTCCGGACTGGCATATACTTCGTATTTCTTCCAATCGGGTTTGTTGGCAAGTCTTGAGTCGAACATTATTTTTACAGCTGGCTGCTTACTGTTATCCAGCATATTTGCGTCGGCCAGTCGGTGAGTAGGATCGATTACAACGTCCTTTACCTTACCAGGTACTCTGATACTCGCTTTGTATGTTGGCTTCAGCTTGTCCCAACCGTACCATTTAGGCAGTACCTTGGCATCTGTCTTTTTTACGAACCACGTGTTGGGAATATGAAAATCATAGGTTGGCCCTTCCTTGGTCTTCACTTGAAAATCTATTGGCATTTGCTGCCTGCCATATCTTTTAAACTTTACAATATATTCGTCTGTGCCCTTTCCTTTCTTCACTGATTTAACTCCGTAATCTATTGTTTTTGCAGTTTCAAGCCACTGGTCAAAAAACCAGTTCAGGTCCACCTTGGTGAATTGAATAATTGAGTTTCTAAAGTCAATGAAATAGGGGTGGCATATCTTCCATTGATCGAAGTAATGTTGCATGGCTTTTAAGAAGAGCTCGTCACCCAACACATATTGTAAATTAAAGAGCATAGCGGCTGTTTTGTAATATACCATTCTGTATCCACCACCGTGTCTCAAGGCTCCATTATATGCATCCGAATGTGTATTCAAGGTAGTTTCACTTTTCTTAACAGCATCCTTGATATATGCGGTATAAATGCGTCTTTCCCTGGTCACCTCTGGTTTTCTAAAAGTGGCAACATATCTTGATTTGGGAGAATCTTTTACTGTGATGCTACCATCAATCTTTTCCATGGACCATGCAGTGAGGAATTGAGTAAATCCTTCGTCAAGAGCCGCCCGGTAAGTTTCGTTGTTTCCAACCTGCCCAAAGAACCAATTGTGCCCTATCTCATGGGCCAGGAGTCCGCGATAACCAGGATCATTTCCTCCGTCGAGTGTGAGCATTGGGTATTCCATACCATCTCGTGCATCTGCTACGATCATCTTGTGGTAAACATACATCCCAAAGTCCTTCGAGTACACCTCAACTACTTCCGCTGTAAAGTCGGCAGCATTTTGCCAGAGGGATGCGTGTGGTTCCTGTACGAAAGAATAACATTTTATAGTTCTTCCCTTCTCTCCTTCTGGCTTATATTCTGCCACTCCAATTCTATACGATGGATCAGCAGTAAACGCGAAATCGTGAACGTTCTCTGCATGGTAAATCCAGGTTTTGTGATTGGTGGAATCATAGGGAGTAATTACCGAGGGCTTAGAATTCCAGGCCTTCTCCGAAAAGTTTTTGATATCGAGTTTTTTCATGAGTGAATCTGGCAATACATTTTCTCTATTCTGTAAAAACCCTGTTGCAGCGACCACATAATTAGCAGCGAATGTAAGTTCCACATCGTAAGTTCCAAAGTCACCATAAAACTCCCTTCCCAGATGCTGATCTGTTGTCCAGCCGAATTTTCTGTCGTAAACAGATATTCTCGGATACCAATGCACCCCGTCATAGTGGTAAAACCCCCAGGAGTTAAAGGTTTTCATTCTGCGGCGCACAGTTCCCCTTCCGAAAAAGGTTCTAAAATCAATATTGAATTCTATAAACTCTCCGCTTACGAGCGGTTTATTCAGATACACTTTTAAGATGGTATTATCCAATTCTGTTTTCACTTTTTTGCCATTTACAAAAAGTGAATCGATTAATGTTCCGTGCTTATCTCTTTCGTGTTTACTGTAATAGGGCAGTACATTATTATTTTTCTGAAGGTCATCATTATAAGAATCTGGCTGAAAAGCGTTTTGATATAGATGAAAATAAACCACGTTTAGTTCATCTGGTGAATTGTTCCAATAAGTCAATTGAAGCGAGCCCGTGATGATATCCGTGGTTTCATCGATGTTGGCTTTGATATGGTAATGTACATCTTGCTGCCAATAGCCTTCAAAAGGCATTCGATTTTTCCAGTACTCCGGATTATTCTCCTGCCGAAATGTGTTCGGTGGGGATAGTGGATCATAATTTTGAGCGTTGGCTAAGCCTTCGCACAAAACCAAAGCAATAAACAGTATAAAGTAAACCGGATTCTTCATTTTTCAGGAGCGCGAAAATACGGATTTTTAGAAGAACCAACTGAAAATCGATCGTAGCCAAAAGAATTACAACATTGGTTTTGCGGACTTAGAATTTCTAAATTTGTATGGACTGGGATTGATGAATTTCAAGGATATTTCAATTCCGCCTCTTCCTGAAGAGGCTTTGGTTAGTGGGGAGATGTTGATATCATAGCTTATACCCACGGAAAAGCCCGAGACATCTATGATTACCGATGGAATCATTGCATCTAGATGCCGATAATGAAGCCCCAGGGAGATGGATGATTCTTTGATGAATCCCGTGTATCTCGACTCTTCTTTGATTCTATACCTTATTAAGGTACCAGCCGTGAACTCAGTTGTTTTACCTTGTCTGTAAAAGATCAGTGATGGAATGAAAAAGGAGTTGAGCCCCTTTAGTCCGATGTTGGCGCTCGCGTGTATCGCATATTTCGTGTACAACCGGTCCACCTGCCCTGAAAAAAGATTTTGCTTGGGTTGGTTGATATGAAAAATAGCAAAGCCAGCAGTGGCACTGAGCTGGTCCTTGGAGCTGATATTGGTTTCGTTTTTGGCGTATCGCCAGGATAGGCCTGCATTGATATCTCCATTATAGACAGGTTCCCGGTTCAGGTTAAGTTCACCGGAAGCATTGTTGGCATTGTAGGAGTGATTTTGGAATTGATTGCCCCAAATTGCTTTGCCATAATTAATGCTCATCTGTGTTAATCCGCCTTGTATAGCCGCCGAAATTTTTTGCTGTGTATTAATTAACACAATGCCAGATAAGGACAAATTTATTTGAGTGGTAGATAGATTATTGGTACCCGCATTATCATTGAATGCAAAAAGGCCTGCACCTAGATGGCCTCCCTTCCATTTTTTCCTATAGAAGGGCATGTCATAGGCAAATGCAAAAGTCTTATAGGGAGTTCCCACGCTTTTCCACTGATTGCGGTAATTGATATAGGCCCTGTGATTACCAGTGAATGTACCAGTTAATGCAGGATTGATCAATAGTGGTGTTCTGTAGAATTGTGAAAAATGAATGTCCTGAGCATACAGCATTCCTGTGATTAGCAACGAGAGAATTAATATTATGGATAGCTTTTTAAAGTTCACTGTATAGCTATTTTACCAGGGTTAGATCACCTTTTTCATTTATTTCAGATCCGTCAATAAAAGTTCCGGTTACCATGTACACGAATACCGCGGGATTCATTAATTTACCTTTGAAAGTACCATCCCATCCTGTGTCTTTGTCGTCAGCTTGGAATCCTGTGTTTTCAAATACCTTCTCACCCCATCGGTCAAATATGATCATGTTTAATTCTTGAATCCCCAATCCCTGTACATAGAAAATGTCGTTTTCAGCATCCCCGTTGGGAGAAAATATATTGGAAATAAAAATCATTTTTGTTATATCTACAGTTACCACCACTGTATCCGTTATGCTGCAACCCAGGGGATCGGTAACCGTTAGATAGTAGGTAGTAGTTTCCAGAGGGCTGGCGGTTGGGTTTTCACAGGTCGGGCAGTCTAAGCCTGTGGTTGGGACCCATGAGTATGCAGGTCCTCCTGAACCGTTCAGCGGTACGCTTTCTCCCAGGTAAATCGTTATGTCAGCACCAGCGGAAGCAGATGGCAGTAGATTGACCAATACCCAAATTGAATCCGAATCAGAGCCGCATGCATTGTTTGAAGAAACGATATAGAGTGAATCGTTTGTAGGTGCTGCTGTAATTGATTGGGTTGTCTCCCCGGTGCTCCACAAATATGTGCCATTGCCTGTAGCGGAAATTGTAATGGCATCACCCAAACAAATAGCGGTGTCAGCTGAAGCGGTAACCAGCGGTATAATAAGTACAGAAACAACAATTGAATCGGTACCACTACAGCCTATAGAATCCTGTACTATAACCGTGTATGTAGTTGTATCCTGAGGGCTGGCCCATGGATTTTGAACATTAGCATCGCTCAGGCTGCTAGCCGGCAACCAGGTGTAAGTAGTCCCGCCTGAGGCATTTAGCTGTACGCTATCACCTGAGCAGACAGAAGTATTGGCTCCCGCGTCAGCAACGGGCAAGGCATTCACGCTTAGCATTATGCTATCTGTCGCTGTGCAATTGTTTGAGTCGGCCACAGTTACAACATAAGTGATTGTATTGTTCGAACTCGCCCAGGGATCTGCGATACTATCATCACTCAAACCGGATGAAGGTGCCCAAGTATAGCTGACTCCACCAGAGGCCATTAGTTGTACGCTGTCACCTTCGCAATAAGAGGTGTCTTCACCTGCATTTGCACTGGGTAGTGAATTTACTCTGATTGTAACGCTATCCATCGCAGTGCAGCTATTGGAATCGGTAACGGTGACAAAATAAGTGATTGTATCGCTCGCAGTTGCCCACGGATCAGCGATACTGGTGTCACTTAATCCTGTAGCCGGTGTCCAGACATAGCTAAGACCGCCAGAAGCACTCAGCTGAAGGCTGTCTCCAAGGCAGTGCGCTGTGTCTATCCCTGCATCGGCTGGAGTAGCGGAATGCCTGTTTATCGTTACAGTATCCGAATTCGTACAGCCGGTTATTATATTCTTTATGACCACAATGTAGGACAAGGAAGTATCGGCATAGGCAAAGGGATTGGAAATACTGTCATCTGATAATCCGTTCGCTGGAGTCCAGGTGTATGCGTGATGAGAAATGGGAATTGCACCAATTTGCACAGTATCGAGTCTGCAAAGTGTAGTATCTGGTCCGGCATCAGCTATAGGTGCAGGGAAAATATTGATGTTGTGATAGGCAGTGTCTATACCGCAGCTGTCGGTTAATATCATCATTATCTGAATGACACCGGTAGTATCAAAATAGATGGGTGGAGGAGAGACTCCGATATAGGAAGCTGGTGTTGCCTTGGACCCAAATTCCCAATTATATGATGCAGTTCCATTGATAATAGAGTTGCTTGCAAAAGACACGGAATCATCGACACAGTAGTTTGTATCTGATACAATTATCGGCCAGGATTTGCAGCAACCGGCTTGGATGTTAATTGTTACAGAATCAGTTGAGGTTATACCCGCCGAATCTGTAACTGTTATATAGTAGGTGGTTGTCGATTGCGGCCCGGCGTTGGGGTTGGCAATTGTCGGGTCACTTAAACCACCTGCCGGGGTCCAGCTATAGGTAAAAGGTGCTGCACCACAATTTATGGTAATTGGGGTCAGCTGAACACTATCTCCTATGCATATGCTTTGATCAGGTGGGGCCTGTATTAACAAAGTGTCTATTACCAGTAC
>DTRI01000217.1 GCA_012966015.1 Flavobacteriales bacterium
GTAGGAAAGATATTATATTGGACGGCAGAGGCCTGAAATCAATCATATCTTTAAGTGAATAAGAGGCTCCGCTCTGTGAACTGGTATATGTTGGAATGGTTTCATATTTAAAATCAGCATTAACGACCTGTGTAATTGTTCCGCTCGAAGTAGCCTCCTTATTTCCAATTTTTATCTGTTCTCCATTTTGGAAATTTCCATTAACGCTTTCGAGTAACATAATATTATTTGTATCAGTAGAATAATCAAACACATATCCAGTAGCTTTTGATGTTATTCCTACTACATAATCTCCAACCGCAAAAGCAGCACCAGACACACTCAATGTCAATTTTGTCGTATATTGATACGAATCTATCGAAAAGAAACTTGGAGAATTTGCATTTGGATTGCCCGACCAATCTTGACGTTCCATATAATCAAAACAAACAAACAAATTAGATGTATCCGATAGTCCTGGCGCAGTTTCTCCATCATTAAGAATAATTGATCCGTTGTCATAAAATAAATCGCGCTGGCCAGTATCCAGATTATAAAAAGCAGTAATGTCTTTAGAGGCATCATTTAAATCAGGAACTCCGTTTGATACATTGGGATCAAAGTCCTTGACAACTTTATGAATCTTAATGGCATCCGGCTTTTCCAATGACATTGCAGAGGATAGAGAAACTGAATCATATGGAATAAATATTTGACCGTTGGCAAAGTCGGTCGCGCCTGTAGCTGACCATGTTACATTTGCAGTAATTTTTTTCTTTCTTGCAGGCTTTACATAATCGGCTCGAACAGGAGCAAGGAGTTCATATTCATCGCTGTTAGTAAACCCGGCAGTAACCACAATTTTCCCTGTGGAAGCAGTAATATCCATTCGTTGTATAAACTTCGTTGCCACGTTTCCGGTTGTTTTATTTACAAGAATAAAATTATTTTTAATAAAATCAATCGGGACGGCTCCCATATTGGATTTTGATAAAGTTTGCATCGTATCCATGTCGTATGGAAACAGGACAGGCTTTGTTCCAGACGCACTTCCAAAAAATGTATAATTAGTTGCCGCAGGGAGAGAAAATTCTAATGTGGCTGCCCCGGTTCCCGTTTTAGAAAGAGCCTCTACATAATAAATTATAGAATTACTATGCAACCCAGTTCCAATATTTCCATGAGTCATTATTCGTCTAGTCCCAGGCGCACCAACTGGACTCATGAGAACCGAAGAATCTCCACTCAGACTTGGCCAATTGCCATGTCGAAAAGCCGCCTGTTTTGTTCCGTCATTATATTTGGTTAATTTAATATTATGACTAAACTGACTGCCGCCGCCCTCTCCAATAATATCCGGGTGTGGTTGTCTTCCAGCAGGGTCAATGTTCCATTGTATATCTCTTGTTCCAGGATATTGCTGTACTCCGGCAGCATCTTTATTTCCATTATAAATAACTGATCGAGCTTGCCCTATGCCAAGAGATATTGAATATGTAGTATCTCGGGATGGATAAAATGAAGCGCGGGGTGACCATTGAATTAATCCTGCCTTGTTTGTAGGAGAAATATCTCCATCACATCGAACAATGGTTGCGGTATGCGTAGCTGACGGCAAAGACGCTCCTTCATAATTAGTTCCGCCCGTTATAGTAATAGTTCCACCAAGATAGGCATCATTTACTGGTGCCCTAAATTCCTGATCCATGATAAGAAATTCTTGATCATTTGGATAACGAATTGCATTCAAGTCACCATTTGCACTACATCTCATTATCATAGTGGAAGTTGTTGGAAAGGCGCTCGCAGTAAAATCACCAAGAACTCCAAATGAAGTTGTATTTATTGTATTAAACCTACCGCTAGTATTCCACGACGACCCCCATCCTGCTCCACCAACATCAAACTTTTCTCCAATAGATAGTCCATGATGTTGATCTGCAAATGTATATATAGTTTGTGATCCTTCAAGATTGCCACCAGTAATAACAATTAAATTTGTTGCATTTGA
The DNA here is from genome assembly GCA_012966015.1 of Flavobacteriales bacterium. GTDB lineage: Bacteria > Bacteroidota > Bacteroidia > NORP154 > NORP154 > NORP154. The sequence continues at coordinate 1,991 of DTRI01000217.1, forward strand.
TGTCCCCGTAATTACCTTCGGCTTAAAGTCTGCAAAATATAATTGATAGGCATCTCGATACCCAAGTGCCTCTGAAGTTTGTCCTTCATTCCTCTGTCCAGTTTCATATCCATCTCGAAACATCATCAGCGGTTTCATAGTTCCGATAAGAGTAGAATTCCAATTATTTGCCCCGGTAGTAAGACCGCCTCCAGATGTATTATTCACATCTTCGCATAGGACAGAATGAAAATCTACACGTTCTCCTGGGGCATGGACCGCAGATGTAAAGTCTGTAAAATCATATCCGGCAGGACGGTTCCCAATTGCAAACAGACCATTTGCCTTTTCATTATCATAACCCGATGTGGCAGGATGGTCCGAAACAAAAACATAGTTTCTAAAAGGATTTTGAATTACAACATCATCTTCAACCACACCACTTCTTGTTTTATCAAAAGACACCTTTTTCCCGCCAGGAGATTCAATCCTATATCCCTTTACATACGAAAGCCCTCTTGAAAGAGTTCCTGTAAAAGAAGGAGCCGTCAAAGAAGATTGATTTGAAAGGTCTAATGTTGGGAAGTCAACAATATAATTTCCACTTTCGTCAAAAGTTCTTTTTGCAAGCTCGTCGCCAATTTTACTAAACAACGCCTCTTGTATTTGCCACTCAACATTTCCTTTTACTATTCGAGCAATTTCAAAAAAACCAGAAGGATTTTCTTGCGGAATAGTGACACCGTTTCCATGCTTGAACAAGGCCAACTGAAACGCCTGACGATCTGCTCCTTCTCCTCCTGCATTTGAAGAGGCTACCGCAGGATCTAAAAGTGCCGGATCTGTTCGAGAAGTCGCAATATATTCATTAACTACATATCCAATCTTATATGTTGGTTCGTTTGAATATTTCTCTAGGACTAACTGCCCGCCCGGAGCCCTTAAATACTTTCCATCATAAAAATACAACCCCCCAGCAACCCGAAATGTGGAAGTAGATCCAGAAGAAATATTTTCGGCATCTGC
>DTRI01000218.1 GCA_012966015.1 Flavobacteriales bacterium
GATCAGGCTATATTGGGAGAAGAAATAGAACACGTGGAAGAGAGCCAAAATTCTGATCTGGCTTTTTTTAAAAATGAAAAAAGCAAAATTATGCATGTTGGGATTATCCGATTGGATGATGAGAGCAATCGGCACATTATCCACGCATCAGGGAAAGTTCGGGTAGATGCATTGGATGAGAAGGGTATTTATGATAGAGATTCAGGCACCTACACGCATAACATTTCCCACATCTCCCGTTATTTTTAGGGGCGGTTTCAGCCAAAAAGTCAGACGATTTACCAAAGATAGCTGTCATTATTACTCAATTTTCTGATTGGCAAAGCATTTGATGTTATGCCATTGAACATAATTGATGTACAATGAACTTTAACAACTTTACAATAAAATCGCAAGAGGTTATCCAGAAAGCGCAAGAAATTGCACTTGGAATGAAACATCAGTCGATAGAGAATGCCCATTTGCTTAGGGCGATTTTAACAGTTGACGATAATGTGACGCCCTTTCTATTTAAAAAACTGAATGTAGGCTTGGATATTTTTGGCAAGGCACTTGAGAAGGTGGTCGAATCTTTTGCCAGGGTGGAGGGAGGCAATCAATTCTTATCCCAAAAGGCCAATGCTTCCATTATCAAAGCGGCTGAATTTGCCAAAAAAATGGGTGATGAGTTTGTCTCTATTGAACACCTGCTGCTTGGCATTTTATCATCTTCAGACGATACATCACAGATGTTGAAGGATAATGGCGTTACAGAAGGTGACCTCACAAAAGCTATTGGTGAATTGAGAAAAGGATCAAAAGTGACCAGCCAAACTTCTGAGGAAACATACAATTCGTTAGCGAAATACGCCATTAATCTAAACGAGATGGCGCAGAACGGTAAGCTCGATCCCGTGATTGGCCGGGACGAAGAGATCCGAAGAGTACTTCAAATCCTTTCAAGGCGAACTAAAAACAACCCCATATTGATTGGTGAGCCAGGTGTAGGTAAAACTGCCATAGCGGAAGGGCTCGCCCATCGAATTATTAACGGTGACATACCAGAAAACTTAAAATCAAAGCAAATTTATTCGCTGGATATGGCGGCCTTGGTTGCAGGTGCCAAGTTTAAAGGGGAGTTTGAAGAGCGATTAAAGGCAGTTGTAAAGGAGGTAATTGCTGCAGAAGGAGAAATAGTATTGTTCATAGATGAGATACATACGCTTGTAGGGGCAGGTGGTGGTGAGGGAGCAATGGACGCGGCTAATATTCTTAAACCCGCGCTGGCAAAGGGAGAGCTCAAAGCAATAGGGGCAACTACACTTAATGAATATCAAAAGTATGTTGAAAAAGACAAAGCTTTGGAACGCCGGTTTCAAAAGGTGATAATTGATGAGCCGAATGTACCAGATGCCATATCCATTTTACGTGGCTTGAAGGAAAAGTATGAGACTCATCATAAAGTAAGGATCAAGGATGAGGCAATTATTGCAGCTGTAGAGCTATCGCAGCGCTATATTTCTGACCGGTTCCTGCCAGATAAGGCCATTGACCTGATGGATGAGTCGGCCTCTAAGCTCAGGCTGGAGATTAATTCTATGCCTGAAGAGCTGGATGAGGTGGAGAGAAAAATTCGGCAACTGGAAATAGAGAGAGAAGCTATCAAAAGAGAAAAGGACAAGAAAAAGTTAAGCGTACTGGCCGAAAAAATAGCCAACCTGAGTGATGAACGCGTTGCCCTAAAAGCCAAGTGGGAAGCAGAGAAAGAAGTGGTGGAGGGGATTCAAAATGCAAAAGAAGCTATTGAGCAATATAAATTCGAAGCAGAGCAGTCAGAAAGAGAAGGAGATTATGAAAAAGTTGCTGAACTGCGCTATGGTAAAATAAAAGAGCAAGAAGAGAGCCTGAAGAAATACGGGGAGTTGCTGACACAGATGCAGGCTGATGACACTCAAATGATCAAGGAAGAGGTGGATGCAGAAGATATAGCGGATGTTGTATCTAAGTGGACGGGAGTGCCTGTTTCTAAGATGTTGCAGAGCGAAAAGGAAAAGTTGTTATTGCTGGAAGAAGAGCTGCACAAGAAAGTAGTGGGCCAGGATGAGGCTATTGTCGCAATCTCAGATGCTGTTAGGAGAAGTAAGGCGGGACTGCAGGATAGCAACCGGCCGATAGGCTCATTTTTATTTTTAGGGCCTACGGGTGTCGGAAAAACTGAGCTAGCCAAAACACTGGGTGAATTTATGTTTAGCTCAGAGAGTAATGTCACAAGAATAGACATGAGTGAATATCAGGAGAAGCATTCTGTGTCGCGGTTGGTGGGTGCGCCTCCAGGTTATGTGGGCTATGATGAAGGCGGTCAGCTCACAGAAGCAGTGAGGAGAAAGCCATACTCAATAATCCTGTTGGATGAGATTGAAAAAGCGCATCCTGATGTGTTCAATATTCTATTACAAGTATTGGATGATGGCCGACTAACCGACAACAAAGGGAGGACAGCTGACTTTAAGAACACCATTATCATCATGACCTCCAATTTAGGATCGCATATTATTCAGGAGAATTTTGATAAAATGCACAATGAGAATCGCGAAAAGGTGCTTGCTAAAACCAAGGCTGAAATAAATGAGCTCTTGAGACAAACCATCCGGCCCGAATTTTTGAATAGGATTGATGAGACGATCATGTTCTCACCACTTACCAGGAATGATGTGGCCAAGATTGTGAGCATGCAGTTTCAAAAGGTTGTTGAGCAGATGTCGGCTCAAAAAATAAACCTGACAGCTTCCAAGGAAGCATTGGAGTGGCTGGCTGACATGGGATATGATCCTCAGTTTGGAGCAAGGCCGGTTAAAAGAGTTATCCAAAAAAACGTGCTGAATGAATTATCGAAACAGATATTGGCCGGAAAACTGGAAAGCGAAAGTGATCTGGTATTGGATGTCTTTGATGATAAATTCGTGATCAGGAAGCCAATCAATGAGGAGGAGAAGGCCCGACTGAATTAATTTCCCTGTGTTTAAATTCTGAACCTGGTGAAGAATCGTTATTTCATTGCCTTTAACATACTTCGCTAAGCTCAGAATTACAAGTGTAGGACATATGCCCACTCTTTTAGGATGGATTCGTATATTTGATACAACCCCTGTATCAAAGGCTTGCCATTGTGTTTGTGCTTACCGTTGTACTTACTTTATTTGCGTAACAGTAAGGTTACATTCTCTATATGTGTTGTATGCGGAAACATATCTACAGCCTGTGATTTCTCTACAGTGTATTTCCCGGAAAGCAGGGCCAGGTCCCGCGCCTGAGTAGCAGAGTTGCAGCTTACATAGATGATCTTAGCCGGCGCGATTTCCAGCATTCTGGTTATGACATCCTTGTGCATTCCTGGTCGTGGTGGATCTGTGATAATTACATCAGGCACACCATTCTTTTTTACAAAGTCTTTATTGAGTAAGTCTTTAATGTCTCCGGCGAAATAAGACGCATTCTTTATTTTATTCAGTTTTGAATTTGCCACAGCATCTTCTATGGACTCTGGCACATATTCCAAACCAACAACCTCCTTAACGCTCGGAGCAATAAAGTTGGCAATGCTTCCGCTACCCGTATATAAGTCATATACCAGCTCTTTACCCGTAAACTGGCCAAAATCCAAGACAGTTTGAAATAAGTTTTCAGCCTGGATGGTATTGGTTTGGAAAAAAGTCTTCGGGCCAATTCTAAATTTCAATTTCCCGATCTTTTCTGTGATGTGTTCTGGTCCGATATGGGATACCACTTCCAAGTCGGTAATGGTATCGTTTTTCTTGGAATTTATAACATACATCAGAGAAGTGATTTCATCAAATTGCTCTTTGAGGTGTTCCAGCAATCCAAATATGCCGGTTTTATAATCCCTGTAAAAAGAAATTACCACCATAACTTCACCTGTAGAGGTTGTGCGAATGATCATGTTTCTCAAAAATCCTTTCTGCTTTCTGATGTCAAAAAATGCGAGCTTGTTCTCATCTACGTAGGCTTTTGTTGCCAGCCTTATGGCATTTGATGGATCGCGTTGAAGATGGCAGTTTTCAATATGCAATACCTTATCAAACCTGCCAGGAACGTGAAAGCCAAGGGCATTTCTCTCGTTATCTGCTATCTCGCCACCGGATTTGATCTCTTCGGCAGTTAGCCATCTGCTGTTTGAAAACGTGTATTCCAGCTTATTGCGATACATGTAAATCTCGTCAGCAGGAACAATGGGTAGAACATTATTCGGAGTGATGTTACCAATCTTCTTGAGGTTGTTGGCCACTGTTTGCTGCTTGAACACGAGTTGATCTTCATAGTTCATGTGCTGCCAGGAGCAGCCACCACATACGCCAAAGTGTTCGCAAGCTGGTTCCACACGTAGCTTGGACTTTGTATGATGTTTTACGATGCGCCCTTCCCTGTACTTTCGGCGCTTTCGTTTGATTTCTACATCCACCACATCACCAGGTATGGCATCCTCTATAAACAGCACAACATCTTCATGTCTGCCCACACCCCGTCCGTCAGAGCTAATATCTATTACCTCTACCTTCTCAATTAGCGTGATCTTATTGCGGCTTCTACCCATGGCCCACTTGTTTTACCTTAGAAAGGCGGGCAAAAGTAGCGTTTTGAAGTCAATTATTCACCTTCCAGGGTATCAGCCACGTTTGCGACCATAGCTTTCCGGATTTTCAATAACAATTCTTCGGTATCTGTGTAGCCTTCCGCTTCCTGAGCCTTGGCAAGTTCAATTGCTCTAAGTGTAAGTTCTTCTGCTTCTTCCGAACGTAGCCCAACTACGGCAGGCAGACACACAATCTGTGTCATCAGCGTTCTATTGACTTAGCTCATCTAAAACTTGACAATCAGCTTCAGGTTTAGCAACCGTTGGGTAAGGAAATTAGGTACGGCGTACTGACGGTTGGTGACATCACTCACCCACAAATATGAAATTGTATTGTTAATACCCAACAGGTTGAAAACTTCAAGGCTCAGCCATATGGTTTTGAAGTGTTTAAGTGGGTTTTTTGGTCCAACTTTTTTGCCCTCTTTTAGCAGTCTGGCCGAAAAGCCAATATCAACACGTCGATAAGCAGGAATGCGAAGCGTGTCCTTGTAGCGTTGAAAGCTGGGCGGCCCAAAGGGGAGCCCGGATCCATATACCAGGTTTAAATGCATTTGAATATCTGGCCTTTTAGGAAGATAGTCCTGAAAGAACAGGGAAAAATTTACGCGCTGATCCGTGGGGCGGGGAATATACCCAGGCTCAAAACGAATGCTGTCAGTCACTGTTTGGTCAGCTGTATAGCCCACAATAATTTTCTCTCCTTCCTGATTGTAGTAATCATAATAGTAATCATCTATGATGTCTTCCTGCGTTTGCATGACCGATAAGCTAACCCAGGATTCGATACCTTTGACAAATTCCCCATTCACTTTCAAGTCGATTCCTGTTGCGTATCCTCTGGCGTTGTTTTCAGCATAATACCGTATTCTTACATTGTCTATTTCATATGGAATTAAATTCTCCATATGCTTGTAATAGAGCTCTGTTACCAGTTTGAAAGGACGGTTCCATGCCCGGAAATTGTAATCGCTTCCCACTATTACATGAATGGATTCTTGCGCCTTCACATCCGTATGCACTTCTCCATTCAGATCTCTTAATTCTCTGTAAAATGGCGCTTGTTGGTAGAATCCAAAAGCCGCTCTAAACACAAAATCCGACTTCCAGTTGGGCTGAACTGAAAATGAAAGCCTGGGACTGAAAAGAATTTGCTCATTCAGATCCCAATAGCTGGCCCGCATACCGGTTGTTAAGCTGAATTCAAGGCTGTCTTTTGTTGCCCATAACCAATTGTTTTGCAGATAACCAGAAAGGCGGTTGGAGTTAAGAGAAGTTTTGGCTTTAAGCACATCCTGTATTTCAAGTAGCCTTACAGGCTGCAGGCTCGGGTTGACGTATCCGACCGAATCTCCACTCTTAGGAATAGAATAACCAGCCGAGTCGATCATTGTCCATTCGCTGAGTTTGTCATTAATTTGTTCACGCTGGTATTTCACACCCCACTGAAGGTATCTGATGCCTTTGGTGAAGTAACCTTTTTGTTCCAGGCTGTAAACTGTTGCATCCAAATAATTTCGCGCGTGGTTCAGGTAAGTACCGATCCCTCTGTTCAATTTGGCTTCTCCGAAGTCCTCTTTGCCAATATCTTTCTCCAACTCGTCTAGAAAATACTGGCCTTGTATATCGTAGGTCTCACTCTCAAAAGTTCTAAATCCAGCAGCAATGATTTTGATTTTCAATTCAGGTTTTGGGAATATCGTTGTGGAGAGTGCTCCTTGAAATGTTTCATAGGCATCCACTTCTTGCCCGTCAAAATAAATCTTTAGCTGTAGCGCCTCATTCAGGGTACCGAACTTGGTTTCCCGGTTCTCGGGAATAAAAGTGTATCGATTGCGTGCGTAGTTTCCTAAAAAGCTGATCTCAACATCCTCATTGACACTGAAGGTAAATAACCCCTGGAAATCAGTAAATGAGGGCTTGTACTCTCCCTTGGTATTCAACGAATTAAGTAAGTATTGATTGGTCTTATGTCTCAATCCCAGCTGATAGGAAAGCCTGTAATTTTTGGTTACCCCCTCCACGTGTGCCGCTCCACCGAGCAGGCTCATAGAAACAGTTCCCCCCAGCTCTGTGGGTTTCCTATACCTAATATCCAGCACCGAAGACATCTTGTCGCCATACTTTGCATCAAAACCACCTGCAGAAAAGAGGATAGATGACACCATGTCGGAATTGATAAAGCTCAATCCCTCTTGTTCACCAGACCTCACCAAAAATGGGCGATAGATCAATATATCATTTACGTAAACCAGGTTCTCATCGTAGTTACCTCCTCTTACAGAGTACTGCGAGGTCAATTCATTATTTGAAGAAACCCCCGGTAATGTTTTGATAATTGCCTCAACACCTCCGGTAGCAGTTGGTATAATTCGGATTGTTTTGGGGTCAATTCTCTGTAGTGTAGAGTTGCGTATCTGTTTGTCTTCAACCGTTACATTTTGAAGCTGTGTGGATGAAACCTTTAGCGTTTGGTTAAAATTATAGGTTTCACCGGGTGCTAAATTGACTTGTACCTTCTCGGATCCAAATCCAATGAAGGAAAAAACAATGACTATATCTGTATCGGAAGGAACAGCTAATTTGTATGACCCGTCTTGAGCGCTGCTGGTTCCCACAGGTAAACCCAATACGCCAATGTTAACTGACTCTTTAGGGTTTCCCGATTTATTTGAAACTACGCCTGCGACGTAAGCAGATTCCTGGGCGTTTACCAGGTTCATGGCAAATACCAAAGTAAGTACAAGAAAAGACCTTAGCATGGTGATGTGATTAACGATAGGGCACCAGATATATTGCCGATAAAGATAAGGGGCAATATCTTAAAAAAGTTACTTCTCTATTTTAAGCTCGCCATTTTTCCAGGCCCTTATAAACTTAACCCACGCAATAGGATTCAGCAGATTGGTTGGAGGGTATTGACCAGCATAGTATAATTTATTTGTTTGCTCCTGCATGAAGTTGGTGTAATTCATGCTACCGTCCATTCCCGTCGACCTAAACCTCTCTCGCATATCTGCCAATGCAAGATTTTTCTTTGCCTTTTCCAGATCGTCGTCTGGTATTTTCAGATTTAGAAAGGCTTGCTTGAACTGGTCTCTTGTAGGCCACGGGTATATAAAAGTTTCAGGAAGTTCTATGGTATCGGTAATCATGATTTTTATCAGAGAATACCTATTAGTGGTTAAGCTATCTGGAATAACGTACGCTGACGTCTCAAATCCTATTGCAGAATAGATAATTGTGTCCAGCTCTTGTGCTACAAAAGAGAAGTACCCATGAAAATCACTAACGGTTCCTCTAAACGAGTTCTTGATAATGATATTGACATAGGGAACTGGCTTTAAGCTGTCGCCGGTAACGATGACGCCAGAGAACTGAATTAACTCCGGTTTACCGGTCTCAATGTTCCCATCCTGGGCAAATGCCGGTAAAATCTGGAAGAAACATACGAAGAGTGAAAGGGAAAAGAGCAGCTTTTTAAAATGCATCAAACCTTAACGGGGTTTCTCACCTTTTCGTGTAACAATGCCCCCTTTATTACATCAATCATGTCCTTCACGTAGTGGAATTTTAAGTTCTTGAGGTAAATAGGCTTAATCTCTTTGATGTCTTTCTTGTTTTCTTCTGATAGCAGAATCGTTGTAAGCCCGGCTCTTTTGGCTGCTAGTATTTTCTCTTTAATTCCTCCAACAGGCAATACTTTTCCACGCAACGTTATCTCTCCGGTCATGGCCAAACCAGATTTAACTTTTCTTTGTGTAAAGGCTGAAGCCAGGGCTGTGAACATAGTAATTCCAGCGGAAGGACCGTCCTTAGGCGTAGCACCTTCTGGTACGTGCACATGCACATTCCACTTGTCAAAGACATTCGGGTCTATATTGAGTTGTCCTGAGTGAGCCCTAAGGTATTCAAGCGCTATTGTTGCCGATTCTTTCATTACATCTCCCAGGTTACCCGTCAGTGTCAGTTTCCCTTTTCCCTTACTCAAACTCACCTCGATGAAGAGAATATCACCGCCAACTGCAGTCCACGCCAGCCCCGTTACTACACCGGCCACGCTGTTGTCTTGATACTTATCTCTTGACATTGCTGGCCCGAGAATAATTTCCAGCTGCTTCTCTGTGATTTTCGGGTCGTATTTTTTCTTGGTAGTAATTTTCTTAGCTGTATGTCTAATGATCTTAGCAATCTTTTGCTCCAGCTTACGCACACCTGATTCCCTTGTATGATCTTCAATAATCCTCTCCAGCACCTTATTGCTCAGTTTAAGCTGTGATTTTTTGATGCCGTTCTCCTCAAACTGCTTGGGGACGAGGAAATTTTTAGCTATCTCAATCTTCTCCTCAACTATATATCCTGTCAGATTGATGATTTCCATTCGGTCTCTCAGTGCCGATTGAATGGTTCCCACGGTATTGGCTGTAGCGATGAACATCACCTTTGATAGATCATAATCTAACTCCACATAATTATCGTAAAACGCAGCATTTTGTTCTGGATCTAAAACTTCGAGCAGAGCCGATGATGGGTCGCCGTGATAATCAAGCCCAATTTTATCGATCTCATCCAATACAAATACTGGGTTCGAAGATTTGGCTTTCTTTATATTTTGTAATATTCTGCCAGGCAGAGCACCGATATAAGTTTTTCTGTGGCCTCGTATCTCCGCTTCGTCACGCAGTCCACCCAAGGACATACGAACATATTTTCTTCCCAGGGACCGTGCAATCGATTTACCCAGAGAAGTTTTTCCCACTCCAGGAGGGCCTACAAAGCAGATGATCGGAGCCTTCATGTCTCCTTTCAATTTCAATACCGCCAGATGCTCAAGAATTCGCTCCTTAATTTTCTCCAACCCATGGTGATCATCATTCAAAACTTTTTCTGCACCTTTTACATCAAAACTATCTTTTGTGTATTCATTCCATGGAAGGTCCAGCAATACATCCAAATAATTCATCTGTACACCATACTCCGCTACTGCTGGATTCATTCGCTCCAGTTTATCCATTTCTTTATCAAAAGCCTGCCCTACATCCTTGTTCCATTTTTTTCCATCCGCTCGCTTTCTAATCTCTGCAATTTCTTGCTCCACAGGATTTCCCCCCAGCTCTTCTTGTATTTGCTTGAGCTGCTGGTGAAGAAAAAACTCCTTTTGCTGTTTGTCGATATCAGTTTTAACTTTTGATTGAATGTCATTCTTCAATTCCAGCATCTGCAGTTCTTTTGTCAGATGGCCAAGTAGAATGTTCCCTCTTTCCCTAAGTTCTAGAACTTCCAGTAATTTTTGTTTTTCAATCATTTGGGCGTTCAGGTTGGACGAAACGAAATTGATAAGAAACGATGGGTTCTCAATGTTCTTGATAGCGAATGCAGCCTCAGATGGAATATTTGGAGAGAGCTTAATAATATGAAGTGCCATGTCTTTCAGCGATCCAACCAATGCCTCAAATTTGGTGTCATCTGGAAAAGGCTCGAACGAGCCATAAGATTTTACTTTCGCTTTAAAGTAGGGGTCTGTTTGCGTTAATTCTTCTATTTCAAATCTGCGTTTTCCCTGTATGATTACCGTGGTATTCCCATCAGGCATCTTCAGAATTTTAATGATGAATGCTACAGTTCCGATACTGTTTAATTGATCAAATGTTGGATTTTCTATTTTCCCCTTTTTCTGTGAAACCACTCCAATAATCTTGTTAGAATCGTTCGCGTCATTTATCAATTTCACAGACTTTTCTCTTCCAACAGTAATGGGGATAACTACACCTGGAAATAATACTGTGTTTCTAAGTGGTAATATGGGCAGTTCATCGGGTAGCTCTTCCGATGAAAATTTTTCCTCGTCCTCCGAGGATAGTATGGGGATAAAATCAGTTTCTTCCTCTAGGTCCGCGAATGTAATCTCTTCAAATGTGTGCATGTTTTCAGTCAATCTGGCAGAATGCCATTATTATCAATCAAAATTTTCTAATTAATCAGATTATGTTTATTGTTCAAAATATGTTTGATATGAAACATAACTGGCATGTGTTTTTATTTGGAATACAAAAATCGATAGTCCCCCTCTTGAGTGTTGGTGCCTGT
>DTRI01000219.1 GCA_012966015.1 Flavobacteriales bacterium
GTTGATATCAAAAATACCAAATTGATATTTTTCAGTTTCATATAATTCAAGATTGCAGTAGTCATTAGCGGGATTAGGATAGAGTTTAGAAATTATTTCAAATTGGTCTGTTGAAGTTTCTTGAATGTCGGTTATTTCTTTTTCAATTTCCACATTAGTTATGGGTACTGTCCAGTTGACTAAGGTGTCTGCCGGTAAGCTGTCAATTAGTGTTGAATAGAATTTTTTCATTTCTTTTTTGTCTGGCGTCAATCGGATGATTTGCTTTTCCGGGTTTGCATATTTAATTATTGCGGGTCTTTTGTTGAATTCTTCTTGTCCGGGCGGTGAAAGCCAGAATTCAAACTCGTCATCCCATCCCAACATTTGAAACCATCCTGTCTGCAGTCCTTTTATTACCTGATCAGTGATTTCGATCGCATAAATCCAGTAAGTCGTGTCGTTAAGCTGTATATTCAAGTAGTAAAGTCCCCTGTATTTACAAACTGTTCCTGCAAAGATTGTGTCCTGATTTGGTTGCTCGATTATAAAGTTTTGTCTATCGGATTTTCTGAAAGTCACTTTGAAGTCAATAGTATCTTTTCCTCTCTTAATTGAAAATTCATCACCAAGTGCATAGGTTAAGTTTTTGTTTCTTTTTGGAAATGGGCTGTCAAAGGATGACTTTATTCCAAGAAATTCACCAGTGTCACTACAACTGGCTAATAATGAGTAAATCAGAAGTATAAATATGGTCTTGTAAGTAGTATTCATTTTTGAATTGTTTATCTTCAATAAGATAACGTAAAAAAATTGGGCTTATTTCCGCTAACGGTCCTGGCTATGAGAAGTGGCGTATAATAGGGCACCCCTATTCGGCTGTACCGCAATGTTTGTTTAATACCCCAAATTAGGCATTTCCACACCAACCGCCATTACTGATAGCCATTGTTAGCAATAGTGCGCCAACTCTAACGCTATGTTTCCAATTATATAGCTAGTCAGTGTTGACCTCAAACTTTTTGCAAGCGCCCGATTCATCAGTTTTAATGACTAGTGCTTTGGTTCTGAGGTCGCCAGAGCTTTTGGTTTCTCCAACTATGATAAAGCCTCCATCGGGGCATTGCTGCAAATCACTGCTTGCATTGAAATCGTCTCCTCCATAAGTGTTGACCCATAGTTGATCTCCTTCGAGGCTAATACTCATCAGATAGACGAAGAAGCTTTTACGGTCGCGATAAGTGCCAATTTTGCCCGTTATAACCAGATTACCCTCTGTGTCTTGCACTATTGAATTGCAGTCCACGTTATCATTAATGCCAAAGTACTTTTCCCAAATAACGCTTCCAAGCGAATCTGTCCGAATGACTAGAGCATCTGATCTCGGTGGAACTTTGTTCTTGTCATGTATATCGCCGCAAATTGCATATCCGCTATCCTTAAGTTGAATTACTTTCGTAAGTATTCGAACACCTTCTCCTTTGTACAGTCTTGTCCACATCTTGTTACCTAGCCTGTCGGTTTTAATCAAGACAATGTTCCTTTGTTTTGGATTTTTTGAATCGGCGAATCCACCGATTATAAAACCTTCATCAAATGTTTGCTGAATATACTCACCCTGTTCATATTCAGTTGTACCAAATTCTTTGACCCATTGTGTATTCCCTGAAGAGTCCGCTTTTACCAGGAAAATGTCTCTGGACCTACCTGCTGTTGACTTATCAATGGCACCAATCAATGCAAACCCTCCGTCAGATGTTGAAATTCCTGAGTTTCCAACATCGTCACCAAGGCTTCCGAACGTTTTTGACCATTGTTCATTCCCTTCTGAGTCCGTCTTAACCAGATAGAGATCGCCGTACATGCTGAAACTATCAGTAGAACCTGCGATTGCATAACCGCTATCAGAGGTTTGAGTAACCTTCAATCCCAAATCCCTTTTTTCACCTCCATACTTTTTTGACCAGATCACATTACCTTGTTTGTCTATTTTGGTGAGGGATACATTGGAGCTTTCTCCATCGTTACTCCATACATTCCCGGTCAAAATGTATCCTCCGTCAAAAGTTAAGGCAATAGAATTGCCAGTCAGATATTCTCCTGATTCAACAACCTTTTGAAAGGTGATTTGAGCAGTTGAGTCAAAGAGACCACAAACTGATAATACGATGATATGTAAAACTGTATGACGCATTATTGCTAACGGCACGTATTTGGGCAGTACCGCCTTACTTTTCTAGCACCACCGGCTAGGCACACGCACACTACAAGTTACGCAAATTATTGCTCACGCGGTATTGTGCCAAATACAATGTTATTAAATCGTAGCGGCGCCACAGCCCTCCGTATAGTCACTCGTTCAGGTCACGCGGGCACTGTTGGCACACAGCCCTTATCAGTCCAGCGACATAACATTGCTCAGAGTTCTGCTTAAGAGTCCAAGCCCGCAGTTGTGTTACGCTGACAACTATCACGTTGTAATGCATTCCCCCTATAAAAGAAGCCCAATTGATTTCGTCGGCTAGTGTCAAATCAAGGAGCGAAAAGGGATCAAATGAAGGAAATTAGAAAATCGTAACTTTCGGAATATTAGTTGCAAAACTTGACGCTAGTCCGAATTTGAAATAAATAAATTGACAACTACTAAACCGAAAAGTATGAGTGATGAGAAATGGTATAATAATTCAAAGCTAGTTGATACGCTTTTATTCATAATACCTCCAATTGGAATTTATGGTGTCTATAAGAGCGACAAAATTAAATCTTCGGTTATTAAGATTTCCTTGGGTCTAATTGGTTTTTTGGGATTTGTTGCAACAATTGCTTCTTTCATTTAAAAATATTAGTAAAAGATAGAAGGCAACTGTCCACCGTTGGGAAGTTCTGGCAGAGAGTCTTAGAGTAAGCTGATCACGTTGTTTTGACACACACCTCCGCCGCTATGTTTTATAACGTTCCAGCTAAACTGCGTTTCAATGCATTTTAGCTTTTGTTGGCAAATCGT
>DTRI01000220.1 GCA_012966015.1 Flavobacteriales bacterium
CAGTTCCCGAACCAATAGCCAAACGCCCAGCCTCAGTAAAACGCGCCCTTTCAATATCGTTGGTTCTAAAAGCCAATACGGAATTGTCGGTGGCTCCAATAAAATGTGTAGCAGAAATATTGGAATTACCTGTGAGCGACCATCCATCCAGGCCCGTAGCAATCTGTTGCAGAATTATTGGAAATGGTATAGGTGTTACCATCAGTCCAAACAAAAGTGCTACAGGCAACTTGAACATCGGTTTTATATTCAAAGCATTGCGCAAAGATATTCTCTCCAATAAATATTTGAAGCAACCGGCACAGCCATACTAACCGGCAATTATTGTTTTGAAATATGATTGTCATGGTGCTGCTTGCCTGGTGGTAGCGCCTATATTGATTTAGTTATAGCTGGTGCACGATGGTTTTAACGTCTGATTCAAATGACTAATCATCTAACTTGGTTGCTTTTGCATCCAAATCTAAATTAAGAGTGCTCTTGATATATTCAACATCAGCCTTTATTATTTCATGTTCTTTTTTCAAGCCAGACAATTCTTTTTCTAACCTATCTGCTTTGTAGTTAATCACAAAGCTTTCAAAAAATATTGAAATACGTTTTACTTTTCTGCCATTAACAATTTTTTGCTCTTCATCCCAATTTACGGGCTCTGCAACTCTTGCTATAATATAGGCCACTTCAAATTCACCGTTATCTAACATAGCACATCCCGCTATATCAGATGAAATCAAATAATCTCCAACTTCTAAATTTTTTCCATTATCAACAACGAACATATCTCCATTACCACAAGCCATAATTGTGTGTTGATTTTTTAGTGCAGTTTCTCCTTCACCTGGCAGATCAGGAGCCTGGTAGGTTCCAATTATTTTGGGATCATTTGCTTTCGCGCTAATAACCATTTCATAAACTGGTTCATAAATTTCATCATCCGATAGCTTTTTATGATTACCAGTCAAAGAGATTAGCATCCCCCTTTCATATTCATCATCTCCATATCCCAAATGGGCTCCAGTAAATGCCGTCAAAGATACCACTCCTCCCACCAACATAATCCCTCCAGCAGTGCCTCCATTTCTTCTCAATCTTAACATATAACCATCGAGTGCATTTATTCTATTAAATACGGCTACGTCTGCTTCCGAAGTCTTACCATCTACTGACAATCGGTATTGAGGGTTCGCTATACCAATGCCAACATTGCCTTCAACACTAAGTCCATCTGTATCAGCTGAACTCGTTCCTGAAAAGCCTGATCCTATTACCATGGCTCCTTCAACATCAACTTTGTTTATAGGCGCAGTAGTGCCTACACCAACGTTACCGCTAAAGTAGTTATAGTCTTCTCCTTGGACATAATATCCAACCTTTGTGCCTGTTCCGCTGTTGGACATATTCGCTACAACCGCGTATTGAGCTGCTGAACCACCATAATCATTATTTAGGAAGAGGTTTCTTGCCAGTGAGGTGGTTGTAATTTCTGTTTGATAATTGGTATTAGGAGCAGTAGTTCCGATACCAACAGTTCCCGGAGTATCTAATATTCGTATTCTTGAAGTACCATTTGTCTGGATATCTAGATATGCGCCGAATCCCGAAACATTGGGGGTAAACAAGGTGTCATCCACATAAGCACTTCCAGTAATTTCAAATTCTTTTCCTTGCTTGCTAAATTGATCGCCAATAAGTACATCACCGTCCTTGGTTATTGTCATTCGTATGGGAATATCTGCCCCAGGAGATGTTGAGCCTTTAGTGGCAAAATGCAAATTGCCTTGTGAAGTACTTCCTTTTCGTTCGTGAATAATGGCGGCACCTACATTTATTGCGGCGGTAGAACGCCCAAATCCAATGCCTACGGCATTACTATTGACATTAGAGCTTCTCCGTAAAACCGTTGATAACTCTGATACATCTACACTACTTCCGGTAATTGCATTACCGCCCCCTAGAACGTTCAATAAGTGCGAAGGGGCAGATGTTCCGATGCCAATACTATCAGATAGGTTATATACATAATTTCCTGAGACCGTCCAATCATCGTCACTACCGCCTGCTGTAAGAGAAAGCCATGAATTCTGGCCATCATATACTTCCAAATCTGAGCCAGTCCACCTCAATGTGCCTTCGTTGGCATTTGCAGTAAACCCAACCTTAATTCCTCCACCAACATCCAGGGCCTCAACTGGAGCCGAATTTGCGATTCCAACAAATCCGGAGGTCGTAATCCTGATCATGTCTGTGCTATCCACTTGAATGCTCAAATCAGTGTTATCTCCTGTACCAATAAAATTTGTTGACGGTGAAGTTCCTGTGTTACCACCGGTTAACCAGCTGTCCTTAGATCCTCCAATATTTCCCCAGCTCGGATTACTTGGTGTGCCGGAGTTGAATTGGAAAGTGTTTGTGGTAGTATTGAAGATCATTAAACCGTTTGCGGGGAGCGCTATCCCGGTGTCCACTACTCCTTGTTCTAATCTTGGGATCAAAAGCCCTTTTCGTGAAGCTACAATATCCAGCGCTGCAGATGTATCAGGCTCTAAGGTGTTTATCCCAACCCCTCCATCTTGTGAATAGCCAGGAACAGAACTGAAGCTAATGCAAACAGACATCATTAGTACGATGTATAGCATCTTCATAAAATTCTTTTTAAAGTCGTTGTCGATCAAGCCATATAACTTGAAATAGGGGTTGATTTCATTTTTCATGGTTTGTAAATTAGTTCTTGGGTTTGTTCTCTATATCTGCGTATTTGTTTAGCGTTTTAATGCTTGTGCCCTGTGTGTTTCACTATTTCATTTAGCAGAACTTGTTCTTGAACCAAAAGTGCACAAAACACACTTCTGCTGCCTCTTTTCAATCATCATATTTGTGTAAATACCTGTAAGTCAATGCAATATGAGTTTTCAGGCACTTACAAGTTTACGAATTAAGAGCTAAAATATTCTGATAAGACGATGTAAACAGGCAATAGGG
>DTRI01000221.1 GCA_012966015.1 Flavobacteriales bacterium
TCATCGTGTAATTAACCCTAGGGGAGATGAGGCCCAACATTCGAGGTACTCAATGCCTTTTTTTATTCACCTCAATCCGGATCATATCATTTCAACAATCCCAAGTTGTATCGATAGGGAAAATAAAAACAAATACCAAGAGAGTATAACAGCAGATAATTTTCTTCAGGAGAGATTAAGGGAAATCAAGCTAAAGTAATTTTGATTTTTAGCTAAATAATACGCACAAATCTGCTAAAAAACATAAATGTTGTATTATTACTACACCTTTTGTTTCATTTCGAAAAATTTCTATTGTCCTAACCCCCTCTAATATGTATTCTTATTCGGCATAATTATTAATATTTGTGATTATAGTGAATCATAAAAATTAAGTGGGAGGCAGATCAATGCTTAATAAAACTATTTCGGTAGTCGTTTTGGCTATCATAATTCCGGTTTTTTTTGTAGGTGTAGCTTATTCTCAAGCTCTTGAAAGACAGAATATAGAAGAGATTATTGTGACAGCTCAAAAAACTGAACAGAACATTCAAGATGTTCCAATTGCTGTTACAGCATTTAATGCTGAAAGTTTGGAATTACAACAAATTGAAACTTTTTCAGATCTTCAATTCAACGCCCCAAATATAACCTTTACCAAAGGTAACTTTTCAGGTTCTAACTTTGTTATTCGAGGGATTAACTCTTATACTGTCGCAGCTTCTGGTGACGGTGGAGTTGCTTTCCATATTAATGAAGTTCCAGTTCCAACAAGAATTTTTGAGACAGAATATTATGACTTGGAACGTGTGGAAATTTTAAGGGGTCCTCAAGGTACACTATATGGCGCAAACTCAACTGGTGGTGTTGTCAATATGATCTTTGCCGAACCAACTGATGAATTTGGAAGCTCAGTTGAAGTTGAAGTTGGTGATTACGGTCATCAAAAGATAAAAGCCATGGTGAATGCGCCTCTTACTGATAGTGTATACATGCGTGTAGCTGGTCTTATGCTTCAACGTGATGGATTTTCGACAAATATGTTCCCAGGCAAACAGGGTGAAGACATTGACGGTCGTGATATTACTTCATGGCGTTTTAGCCTTAAAGCTGATCTTAGTGAAAATACTACCGCCCAATTAACTTACTGGAATTTTGAAGAAGATGATAATCGTGCTCGTATTGGAAGACAAATGTGTTTTGCTACTGAAGTGCCTTCTTTTGGCTGTCATCCGACAAAGGAAGCCTATCAAGGCCCAGCCGGTACTTCGACTTTTGGTGGTGATGTTATGGCCATAGCCGGAATGATGACCTGGTCACCCATGGATTACATGGGCAATCCAAGATCACAGGGAGTGCGTGATACCTATCAAAATATGACTCCAGTTTATCAGGCTGATGAAGATGGTTACCTTTTGAATATTGAAACTGATGCGATTGAAAACATAACCATTACTGCCAACATTGCTTATCATGAGACTTCTATATTCTCCCAACAAGATTATAATAACAATGACGGATCATCAAAATTAGCAAAATACGATCCTACAGCTGCACTGCCAGGTAATGCCGCTTTCCCACAAGGGATAGTTCCCATATCTCAGTATACGCCGACTGCATGCGGTGTTTTCTGTGGTGCTGTTCAAGGTTATTATGATTACTCTTTTGCTTATGACACATCAATGGGAGAAGCCACAACGAAATATGCTGAAATCCAAGTCTCTTCATCTTATGATGGAGCGGTAAACTTCTTAGCCGGTGTGAATGTAGCCGAATTCGAAAGCTCTGGCGTCTATGATGTGTATTTCTCAGGTGCCGATGCTGCCGCTATTGCGCCTATTCTTGCAGGATTAAAACTGTATCCTTCACATTATAGGAATGAGACAGCTCCTTATGAATTGGAAAGAAAAGGTGTGTATGCTGAAGTCTATTACGACGCTACGGATGATCTTCGCGTTACAGTTGGCGCCCGTTGGAATGAATCAGAAAAAACTGTCTTTGACAGACAAATGCTTTTCAATTCCGCTATTCTTGCAGGTGGTACAGGTGTTGGCGATCCAGTAACCATGGCTGTGCAAACAGGCGATCCGAAGTTTCTTCCTATCCTGTTTGGTCTTGCTGCGCCTCCAGGTGATCTCGAACAGATACCGGGATTGGCAGAACAGCGTAGACTTCAAGGTGTTCCTAATTCATTTACTGAAGAAGAGGTAACAGGAAAAATCGGTATCGATTGGGCGCCTGATCTTGAGGGTACCGATTCCACACTGCTATACTTTACCTTTTCACGTGGATATCGTCCTGGTGCCTTTAACCCGCCAGTCGACCCAACCTTATTCCAGGGCGTTGCTCAAACAACTGCTCCAGAATTTATTGATGCTTTTGAATTGGGAATGAAAAATGTTCTCCTTGACAATTCTTTAATAGCAAACCTAACAGCCTTCTACTATGACTACCAAGGTTTACAAGTTTCCAAGATTATTGCGCGTACTTCTGTGAATGAAAATATTGATGCAGAAATGCAAGGTTTGGAAGTTGAACTTTTTTGGAGTCCTAATAATGTACCTGGATTGCGTTTAGATGCTCAGATATCACTTCTTGAAACAGAGGTAGCAAACAATACTTTCTCATTGAATCCAATTGATAAGATCGCTTGGGTTACAGGTGATAGAAGCGGTTGGTTGGTAAAAGACTTTACCAATGGTGCTACTTGTGGATTCAAGAAAACTTCCATCTTTAATGGAATAGCTACTGGAGTTCTTAATATAGCTGGTGTGGATATGATAGCTGCGCCAAAAACCATGTCAATTGATAACTTCACTTCATCTGATCCTTCTGGCACTGTTGGTGCAGTTGCTCAAATATTTGGAATGGGAGCACTCCCTACATTGGGTAATTGTGCTGCTATGAATGCAAAATTATCAGCTGCTGGGCTCGGTGGTTTTTATGAGCCTGAATATGACATTAGTGGGAATGAACTCG
>DTRI01000222.1 GCA_012966015.1 Flavobacteriales bacterium
ACAATATGAACCCGAAAGAGTCAAGCCTATTTACACATATATCACCAAAAAATATTTGTGCGAGGAAGACGTGGTCAAGAGATCTGACCAAGACCCAAAAGATGTAAATCTCACTTCGCTAACTTTCAATATCAAGGAAAGCGATCCCAGCATGGTCTGGAAATCTGTTCGATTGTGTCTTCCAATGGCAATTGTTGCTCAGAGCGCTGCTAGAATCGTGTCGCTTCGGCTATCAGATAGAAATCCAGCTTGTAATATTGCATTAGCGGCATCTGCCTATGAGATGTTTTCCGATATTCAACTGATCGTAAATGGCTCTATGTTTTCAAACCAACCTAATCGTTATCAAGGAATGCTCGATAGAGTATACCGGGGTCGGGACGTCCTTAGTTTTCAGTCAGGTGGTAGTTTGAAACCGATAGTCAATAGAAATCTGAAACGCAGTACAGAAGTTAATGGTACATTTGCTGTTTCCCGTGATGATGAAAAAGGAGAGTACGTTCAAGTTCACGACACCTTTAGTTCAGTCTCTAATAACGCATTTGACCTGACGCAAAGCAATCCTGGTTTCATCACTAGAGCTGCTCAATTCCAACAAGACATGGCTGGAGCTGAATATTCGAAGTCGTCTTTGGTAACGATGTACCTGGACATCGGGATTTTTCAAAACAAAGAGCGAAAACTTCCAAGCGGTCGGAGACAATATAACGATGCGTGCCCGTATCTCCGTGACGTCATGGTTCGATTCACTTATGATAAACTCAGGTCCAACTTTGATGTCAAGTTTAAAAAAACTATTGAAGATGACCAAAGTTTCTTTGACAGTCGGCACATGCCTTCAAAGTTCCTAGAATTTGCAACACCGGTTAACTCTGGCATTTTTGGTGAACCAGCATTGCCTGTTACCGGGTGGGCAAGTAGCTTTAACGTTGCTTTTACAGCTAAACCCTACTTGGAAGTCCAGTTTGTTCAAGTCCCCGAGCAGCTTCTCAAACCACAGTACTCTTTGATGGCTATCCGATACCAGCACGAGATTTCAGACATATTTAATTTTGAATTCAAAGCTCCAGCCCAAGGAGAACCATTGACAACCCAAGGCACGACACAGAGAATAAATTCAAGACTACTTGAGGTAGCAAGCAAAATTTATGTTTGGGCGGGACTGAGTTTTAATGACAAGAAAAGCTTTTTCTTAGGAAACACTGGCAACCAACGGTATTGCGAGATACAGCGCATTCACTTGAGAATGAACACCAGGTCAGACGCATTGTTTGAACCCACTCAGCTTGAATGCTACAACATTTTCAAAAGATTAACATTTAACGATATGAATTATCAAACCTGGAGTAAGTCTCCAATCTACGTCTTTGACCCTCAGGCCCTCGGACAACCTGAATTTCTTGCGGCGGATGGGCAGTTGATGACTTATGATTGGAGTTGTGAAATTTCACCTACTGTTCTTCAAAATGAAGAAATGTTGTTTCTCCAAGATGGAATTAACATGAAATCCATGGGGTATGATAAAGATTTTATTTTTAGTCCTAGCTTTTCCCCCCATGTGCAAGGGGTGTATCCGACGATAGTTATCAGAAAATACATGAATTGGAAGCCTAATCCAGAGTATTATGAACCAGATGACGCTCAGGGCGACGCACCAGCCAACCGCCATGCACCCTGGGGTTTAGTGCAACAATTTGTCCCCAATGCTTCCTACTATGTAAGTCCCAACAAACGTATGATTCAGCTCGCCTACTATGTAGATCGTGTGGATTTCTTTACAGATACCCTAATGGTCAAGACCGTGCTGGGTAAAGAAAATATCTGGAAAAATTTGACTGAAGGGATGTTTTTAAAAAAGCTAGACGGTCAGCTGATGGACCAAGACAACCTTGCACACGATGTTCCAGAAATTTGGCGGATACACACCGTGGTAGAGCACCAATATAGGTTTGACAATATGATTTGGGCCATTTGGGATGCGACACAGAATATCTTTTTAAATCTTAATGCCCAAATGGTTTTCTGGTATGTTCCCGAGAGCTGGCCGTTCACTATGCTCCCACTTGACTATGGTCACGAACGGGATGGCAATTTTCTAGGCTCTGGCATTTTCATGGATATCAACCACATGGTATTTAATGCAAATGGAACTGTAACGATGGAAGCAGGACATAGACCCGTCGATGCCGATGACCAGACCGCTAAAGGCATTATTAAAGGCATGGTTACGATGAACGATGTTGAAGGAAATCTTGTTACGAGGCAATTTAACAAACTGACTAATGCAGCTCAAGCCTCTGGATATTGTCCGGGTCCGAGAGCTTACCCAATTTCAATGCAGGGTGCTGGTGACCAAAAAGTTCTCCATGGTGTCCGAAATATTGGTATGGCAGATGGGGGGGATTTTGCAAACGCACGGAACGATGTTGTCCGGGGGGGGTTGGCGCCCGAAAACTATGTGGCCAATGGAAACAACGACAACGAAACATATTACAAAATGATTAACGCATACACTACCGGAAATATTCCAGGTGCACAACGAGACCACTACTGGGTTTGCTTTCAACCAAGTCCTCAGGACGTTGCAGGCACGAGTCCTCGCACAACTTTCGTTCCCTGGAACGAGAATGGAATCGTGGCAGCCGACTTCCAAGGTGTAAATGCAGTTGCAGCACCTTGTGGAAGCATTAGCCGAGCGGTTACTACAGTCGTAGCGGCCGGTGCTGCAGGAAGGGCACAGTCCCCACAAGAAGTTCATATTTTAAAACAGGTGATTGAGAGGGATGTTGCGGGATCTCAAGATAAAACGGGAAACCAATATACACGCTACGACCTTCGAGCCAACAACCAAGGGGCGATCCTACAAAGTGCCGGGGCTGCAGCAAGAGATCAAGCAATTACTGACTCACTTGAATTTTCATTGAACGTGTTATATGAATTTGGAAATGAAAAAT
>DTRI01000223.1 GCA_012966015.1 Flavobacteriales bacterium
AAGCGTATTTGGTTGTACAGACTACGATACAGCGGAAGTATTGGTATATGCTTCTCCAATAGTCGATGCAGGGCCGGATAAATACTTATGTTCCGGTGATGTCGATACAATTGGTTCAGCTACTATTTCTGGATATACCTACTTGTGGAATCCAACAACAGGGCTATCAGATTCCAGCCTTTCCAATCCGGAGATAACCCTCACTAACCTATTATTACCTAATGATACCACCTATTATGTTGTGAGTGTTACAACAGGATTTGCATGCAATGATGAAGACACAGTGCGTGTAATTGTCAATCATTTACCGATTTCTGACGCTGGCAATGATACCAGCTTTTGCTCTGGAGATACAGTGGCCTTGGGAGTTGCCACTGTGGCTGGCTACAATTATGGCTGGAATCCAGGTACCGGGCTCAGCGATTCAGCGGTCTCGAATCCTTCTATATCCTTGATAAATGCAGACACAATCATCGACACGTTGATGTACTATGTAACGACTACGGTTGACAGCTGCTCCACCATGGATTCTGTACAGGTAATTGTTTATCCGCTGCCGATTGTGGATGCCGGCCCCGATCGCTATATCTGTTCCGGAGATGCTGATACAATAGGATCGGACGGATTGGGGGGATACAGCTATTTGTGGACACCTGGAACCGGATTAAGTGATTCGACGATTTCCAACCCAGTAGTAACATTGACCAACCCATCAATTCCGAATGACACCAACATTTATATTGTCTCCGTTACAACAAGTTTTTCATGCATCGATCGGGATACTGTGCTTGTAATAGTCAATTACCTTCCCACAGCGGAAGCGGGTGCGGATGTGAGCTTCTGCTCAGGTGATTCCGACACGCTGGGGACAGCGGTTACTCTCGGATATACATATTTATGGAATCCTGCTACAGGTCTTTCAGACTCGACAGCGTCAAATCCTGAAGTGTCCTTGTTGAATGCCGACACTATTTCAGACACCACCATGTACTACGTAATGACAACTGTGGACAGCTGTTCCACCATGGATTCGGTTCAGGTAATTGTTTTTCCACTTCCCATTTCTGATGCCGGTGTGGATGTAGCGCTGTGCTCTGGTGATACGGTTCCTATTGGTTCAGCTGCGAAAACCAATTTGATATATTCCTGGTCGCCTGACACGGGACTCAGCGATACGGCCATCTCCAACCCAACAGTATCACTACTGAACCCGGATAGCATAGTGGACACCTTGTTTTACGTTGTTGTAACAACAGATACTATAACGTCATGCGTTTCTTCAGATACGGTGCGGGTACTTGTATACAATGTGCCGGTGACACCTGAGATCTTCGGGAGTATTTCGGTATGTCCGGGTGTCGATAGCGTGAGTTATTGGGTAGAAGGAGATGCTGGCTCAACATTTTCCTGGTCGCTGGTTGGAAACGGAACCATCATCTTCGGGCAGGGTACAGATTCCATACTCATAGATTGGGATACCACCATTCTGTGGACAATAACTGTTATTGAAACAGATTCGAACGGATGCCCGGGAGACTCCTCCACAATGGATGGAAAAACGAACGTGTTACTGGAGCCTGTTATACCTGAAGGCCCGGACTCTCTTTGTAATGACAGCTTAACGGGCATTGAATATCAGGTACTATTTACAAATGGTTCTGTATATGCGTGGAGCATAAGCGGAGGCACTATAACAGCTGGCAACGGCAGCAACATGGTAACTGTTGATTGGGACAGTACTGGATTTATCTGGTACGATGAAACCAGCACGACCATAGATACTGTATGCACGGGAACGTCGGACACACTATTCGTCTCCATTTTTGATGTACCTACGGCAAGCTCCATTTCCGGCAACATGGCTGTTTGTGAGAGCCTCACACCTGAAACCTATTCAATTGCCGGATTAAGCGGCTCTACCTTCACCTGGTTTGTAGATGGAGATACGATTGCCAATGGAATTGGAGTGGATACGGTCTCGTACGTGTGGGATACAGCTGGAGTTTACGAAATTTCGGTGATTGAGACTGCTATAGGCAATTGTTCTCAAACACTCATCGATACGGTTACGGTATATCAAAAACCAACGGCAGCCAATATTTTTGGTGATACCGCAATTTGCTTCAATATCGCAGATACCTTTCTGTATTATGTAACAGGATTTTCTGGTTCTACTTATCAATGGTCTGTCTTAGGGGGTACGATTACCAGTACGCCACTCAATAATGATAGCATATCCATTAGATGGGATTCGGTCGTGTCCGGCCTCTTAACTGTTGTAGAAACATCCAGCGACGCTTGTGTGGGCGATACGATTTGGCGGAGCGTAGAAGTATTTCAGGTGCCCCAGGAAACAGCAATTAATGGTGTTTTTGAATTTTGTGAGGACAGCGTTCAAAACATGTATTGGGTGGGCAGTTTACCTGGATCGATGGTGACATGGCTGCTGGATGGTGATACCATTACCTCAGGTATTGATGCGGACACCATCAACCTTACATGGGATACTGCGGGAACTTACCTGATTACGGTGGTGGAAGTTACGGTGAACGCATGTTCTAATACGCTTATGGACACGGTAACGGTCTTTCAAAAACCACAAACTTCATCCATAAGTGGTGACACGGCCATTTGTTTTGATTCGATTAGTACCTACTTGTATCACGTATTGGGATTTTCAGGCTCCACCTACGATTGGGTGGTAGTCAATGGGCAAATAGTATCGACTCCTATGAACAACGACAGTATAACAGTGTCTTGGGATTCATTGGGCGCTGGATTGATAACCGTTGTTGAAACCTCACAGGATTCCTGTGTTGGAGACACAGCGACATTAAATATCCAGATAAATGAAATTCCAACTGCAGATTCAATTGTAGGTGATTTTGAGGAATGCCGAAATGCGCTCGGTTTTTCCTACACCCTCAATGGCTTTGGCGGCTCTACCTATTTATGGAGTGTTCCAGGTGCTTCCAATATTATTGATGACAGCAGCAACACCATTACCGCTGATTGGGACACCGCCGGTACTTTCCTCATTAGTGTTGTGGAAGTCAGTGCAGCTGGATGTGTCGGAGATACTGTTGATACAACAATAATTATTTTTCCGCACCCTCAAACCGTTACCATGGCCGGTGATACGAATATATGTCCGCCCAACAATTTGGCACAGCTATATTCGGTAGTTGGCTTTGATTCCTCCACCTACATTTGGACAGTTACCGGTGGAGTTATAGACACTGGCCAAGGCACTAGTTCGATACTAGTGAATTGGGATACTGTTGGAACGGGTGTTGTAACCGTAGTTGAAATAACCAAAGATTCTTGTTGGGGAGATACGATTGGTTGGGCCAATATAATACTCGATTCGCCTGGAATCATGATAGAAGTGGTTACAGATGGTGAGTTTGACGATGCCGTAATTGAGATCAAATGGAGCATGATTAATTCAATTGGATTCCCGGATAGCATCAGCATTTTAAGGCGTCTTCACTTCAGTAACAATCCCTGGACAACCCTGATAAAATTACCCGCCCTAACACAGATTTACATTGACGGTGCTGTAATAACCGATGCCTATTCCTATGAATACCAGATAACGGGGTTAAATGCATGCCTGGATGCCGTCTCTTCAGATGTGCACAACAGTATTCTCTTGGAAGGAAGCAAGAAGGAAAGTGATAATACCATTGACCTCGTGTGGAACAAATATATTGGTTGGAAGCAAGGCGTGCAGCGTTATGAAGTCTGGAGAAAGCTGGATGATGAAAGCAGTTATACCTTCTATGCAGATGCGGGCCTGGACACGAGCATCTCTTTTGAAAGTGGGGTGGATGGATTTGTGCACTGCTTTAGGGTGCTTGCCTTTGAGGACTTTGGCAATCAGGAAATATCCTGGTCCAATGAGCTGTGTTTGGAGTTTGAGCACCTGCTGGTGATTCCGAATGTTATTACGCCCAATGGTAATGGCTGGAACGACACGTGGCATATTGAAAACATCGAGTACTATCCTCGTTGTATTGTGGAAATCTATAACAGGTGGGGGATGAAATTATTCACTTCTGTCGGTTACCCGGTAGAATGGGATGGGACCTATCATGGCAAGGATTTGCCCGTGGGCGTGTACTATTATGTAATTGATATAATCGTGGAAGGTGTGGAACCGTATACGGGGAGTGTAAGCATATTGCATAGGGGGAAGTAATTGGTGGAATAGTGGATTGGTTAATTGGTGGATTGGTTAATTGGTGGATTGGTGGATTGGTTAATTGGTGGATTGGTTAATTGGTGGATTGGTTAATTGGTTAATTGGTTAATTGGTAATTGTAATTAGAGCAAATGGATGAAAAATCTTATTAAAGTCACAATTCGGATCTCTTCGGATCCATTCGGCTACGCTCAGGGTGCGCACTCTGCAACTATCTGCATGTTCGGTTTGTGCCTTCTGCTTTTAACTGTCAACTTTTCAACTTCAGTTGCCCAGCAACTGCCAATGCACAGCCTTTTTGTAATGAACGACCTGTTGGTGAATCCGGCTATGGCTGGGAAAAACGACTACAACCTGGTAAAGACGAACGTGCGCTATCAGTGGGTTGGCATATCAGATGCACCCAGAACATTTATTGTCAGCGCCAACATCCCGTACAATCCTAAAAAAGTTGGATTGGGAGGGTATATATTCAGCGACATCGCAGGCCCAATAACAAGGACGGGCATTAACCTCGCCTACTCCTACCACCTAAATCTGGGTGATGAGCTCAAGCTCGCCATGGGATTGTTTGCAGGCATGATGCAGTATAAAATAAATGGGGCCGACATCTTATTGGCAGACGAAGAAGAGCGCTATCTATTTGATGGTGTAGAAACGGCAATCGTTCCGGATGCGACCTTTGGTGTTAACTTCTACACGGATGACTACCACATTGGTGCTTCTTTCAATCAGCTCTTTCACAGCAAAATCAAACAAGATCTGTTCGACAAATCATCAGAGAGCTTTGGAACACTTACCAATCATCTATACATTCACGGTGGATATAATTTTGAAATTAATTCAACCTGGAATATTGAACCGTCGGTATTGGTGAAGATTGTTTCACCCGTGAAACCACAGCTGGACTTTACCACCAGGCTCTTTTACAAGGAGGAGCTTTGGTTGGGAGTTGCTTATCGAAGTGAGGACGCCGTTTCCATCCTGCTGGGTTTCGAGCTTCAGGAACGATTTCAGATAGGATATGCTTATGACTTTACCACTTCCAATTTGAAGAATTACAGCTCAGGATCGAATGAAATTGTGATTGGGTATCAGTTCAAGAACAAAAAGAAGAAGAAGAAAAAGAAAGTCAGACAGAGTTTAATTTAATATTGATGATTAATGATCAGAGAATAAATTCATCAACCTGCATTCTCTAATCTTAAATCTCTAATTGTCATTCCTTCTCCCAATCTTCCTTATTCTTATTCTTCTCTATCTCCAGCATATCGGTTAGGTATTCCACTTCTTCCTCAAGTTTGGTGAATTTAATTTGAAGGAATTTTTCGCGCCCCTTGAGAAACAACCATATCCCCCCCACTCCAACAATAATCCAAAAGAGATAGAACCATTGCGTTCTCCAGAACGGTGGAACGATCTTGACGTAGATAGACTTTCCCTCCTCGTTCCAGGTACCGTCACTGTTGGAACCCTTAACAGAAAAGATATATTCACCAGGATCAAGGTTATAAAAATTCGCGTATCGTCTGGTACCTACATATTGCCAGCCGCCCTGGCGTGTTGCGGAGCTTCGGGCTTCATCAACAGTTACCATTTTATAGGCGTACTGATTTTTTTTAGAGTTCGAGAAATGCAGCGCTACAAAATCGAAAGAGAAAATATAATCTTCATAGGATAGGCTTATGGAATCAGCCTCTACAATATACTTTTTCAATGGCGTGGAGCCGCCTGGATCTATCATTACCTCTTTATTGAATACCTGGAATCCCGTTATCGCTATATCTGGTGCATTAAGATTATTTTGGATACTATCCGGGAAGAACGTATTAAAGCCATTAATTCCGCCGAGGAACATTTCGCCGGTCCTGCTTTTAAAATAAGCACCAGAGCTAAATTCGTTGCTCTGCAATCCGTCACTGATGTCAAAGTTCTTAAACTTGTTAGCCTTCATGTCAAATTTTGAAATACCCTTATTGGTACTGACCCATATATAACCTCCCGCGTCTTCCAACACTCCATAGATCACATCGTTGGGCAATCCATCCATTGCCCTCCAATGGGTGAATTTCTTCCTTCTAACATCAAGCCTGTTTAAACCTCCTCTCAGCGTTCCAATCCACAACTTTCCTTTCTTATCTATGAGAATAGAGCGTACCGAATTATCAGACAGGCTATTCCTGTCCTCATGGTTATGTACATAGTGCACAAACTCTCCGGTTTGTTTATCGAATCTGCTAAGGGCATCGTTACCAACCCATAAATAACCATCCTTATCCACTACTATAGCGCGCACCCGATTTCTAAACAAACTGCGCGGGTTATCTGGATCTTGCTTATAGTGCACAAATTTTCCAGTCTGGCGATCTATCATGCTCAAGCCACCTCCGTGCGTTCCAACCCACAAATCACCATCATTATCAATACATAATGCCCGTACCACGTTGTGAGGTATTGTGCTGCTGTCCATCGGGTCGTTCATAAAAACCTCAAAAGTCTTTCTATCATCGTTCATCTTGGCCAATCCGCCGCCGCTCGTTCCCAACCAGATTGCACCTTCATTATCTTCAATAATGCACGTGATGCTGTTGTGTTGAAGCGCTGATGGGTCATTGTTGTCCGCGACCCAGCGGGTGTAGTTATTCTCTTCCCTATCTAGCAGGTTTAGACCTCCCCCTGATGTTCCAACCCATAAATTACCTCTTGAATCTTCACAGATTGAACCCACCCCTTTTGCGGCAAGGCTATTCTCATTTTGCGGATTATGTTTGTAATGGAAGAACTTGCTACTCCTCGAATCAAAACTATTAACAGCACCTCCAAATGTCCCCACCCATAAAATACCGTTTTTATCAGAGGTTATCGTTCCAACATTGTTGTTTGAAAGGCTGTATTCAAGCTGAGGATCATTTCTATAATTAATAAAGGAAAAATTAGCCGTTGCAAGTGATTTCATATCAGGCCGCACCAATTTATCCATTCCGCCGCCATACGTACCAAACCACACGGTGCCGTTCTTCTCAGCGTGAATTGTCAGCACCACATTGTGCGAAATACTTTGCTTATTCTCCTCATCATGGAGATAACGGACAAAAGTACCTGCAGAGGCAATAAAACGGTTTACACCACCTCCAAGCGTGGCTACCCAAATTTCACCTGCGTAGTCCTGCAGCAAATACAAAATATCATTATCAGATATAGATTGGGGATCATGCTCATCGTGAACAAATTGTTTAAACTCAGACCCCTCACCAGAACCGGCATCTATTTCAAGTTTGTTTAAGCCCCCGCCTTGTGTACCGAACCAAAGCACCCCATCGCTATCCTGTAGAATTGTCCTAACCCTATTGTGGGAAATACTCTTAGGGTTGTTGGGTTCATTTTTATAGTGGCTAAATTTGAATCCCTCATAGCGCCCCATCGATTTTGACCTGCTGCCTTCTTCAATAACCACTTTATCCAATCCGGCGGAAGTTCCAACCCACATATCACCATTATCATCCCTAAAACAAGCGAATACTTTGCTTCCTGAAAGGCTGCTTTCATCTTTGGGATCGTTATAGTAATGGGTAAACTTGTCTGTATTGCGATCATATATATTCAGCCCTCCTTCATTTGTTCCGATCCATAAGGAGCCGTCAATGTCTTCATAAATACTCAGGATGGTATTGTTGGATAGGCTCTGATTATCAAATGGATAGTGCGTGTACACCTTAAAATCAAATCCGTCATACCTATTGAGTCCACCTTCCGTTCCGATCCAGATAAAACCACGGCTCCCTGAATAGATACAGAATACTGTTGTTTGAGAAAGGCCTTGCTCCAACGATATGTGATTGAACACCATCTTATCCGTTTGAGCAGAAACCAGCGCAGGGAATACACTCAGGAAGAATATAATAATCCGCAGATATTTAAGGCTTTCCATAAATTAAAAATACATATTCTTTGGATTAGGCAATAATGGGCTGAGTAACAGCACGATGACTGCTGGTATTCTTCTTATGTGAATCATGAGAAGTAAATATAATATAAAGAAATTAGGATAAGAAGGAGGACTTAAGAACGCGGGTGATACTGAATAATTTCGTTTCTCAAGAAGTCCCTGTCCAGATGTGTGTAAATCTCTGTTGTGATAATAGATTCATGCCCGAGCATTTCTTGCACCGCCCTCAAATCAGCACCTCCTTCTATTAGGTGTGTAGCAAAAGAATGACGGAAAGTGTGTGGACTGATACTCTTCTTGAGTGATATCTTCTCGGCCAGGGATTTGATGATCTTGAAAACCATAACTCTGCTCAATTTTGATCCCAGCTTATTCAGAAAGAGTATATCGATATCCTCCGGATTAATATTCAGGTGACTCCTCACCTGCTCACGGTATATTTCAATTTGCTTTAAGGCCACCGACCCGATTGGCACCAAACGCTCTTTGTCACCCTTTCCAGTGATCTTCAGAAAATTATCGTTGAAGAATATATCGGAAATCTTAAGGCTGATGAGCTCTGATACGCGCAATCCAGAACCGTATAGTGTCTCCAGCATGGCTTTGTTGCGCTCTCCTTCAGGTTTACTGAGATCAATAGCTGCTATCAACTCTTCAATCTCCTCTGTCGAGAGCGTCTCGGGCAACTTTCTGCCAATTTTCGGAGATTCCAACAACTCCGTTGGATCGTCTTTGCGGATGTCTTCCAATAACAGGTATTTGAAGAAGGACTTTATTCCAGATATAACACGGGACTGGGTTCTCGCATTCATGCCCAGTTCGTTGGCCCAGACCAGAAAATCCTGCAGGTGTTTAAGCTCAATTACCTCTGCAGATTCTTTGAGGTCCTTATCCGCTAAATACTGAGTAAGTTTATTTATATCGCGGACGTATGCCTCAACGGTATTTTCTGAAAGAGATTTCTCAAGCTTGAGGTAAGACTTAAATCCGCCGATGGTCGATTTCCAATCCATCTGACTAGATATTTATGACAGCCATAGTGAGTCGACTACTACAAACTATTTTGCCTGCTTCGTTGGTAATATCAATAGACCATACATGTATTTTCCCTCCAATGTTAACGGGCGTTGCCACTCCATAAACAAATCCCTCTCTGACAGAACGAATATGATTGGCATTTACCTCCAGTCCTACACAGAGGTGTTTTGAATTATCCACTATCAGATTGGCTCCGACGCTTCCCAGCGACTCCGCCAAAACTACGGAAGCACCTCCGTGCAACAATCCAGTTGGCTGATGCGTACGATGATCCACCGGCATTTTGCCTTTCACAAAATCATCGCCTACCTCTGTTATCTCAATGCCCAATTGCTCCAGAATGTTGCCCTTCTGCATTTGTTGGAGTCTATCATCAAATTCTTCGTGAAACCAAATTGCCATAGCTATAAATAAATTGCAACGTGCAAAAGCCAAATTGCAAATGTTGTGGTGATCAATCCAAAGATAGAATGTAAGATCTAATTTTTGTACTTTTATCTGGAGAATTATAAACAAGGCGCATTTGAAAATCATTATCATCAACGGACCCAATCTAAACCTGCTAGGTACAAGGGAGAAGTCGGTTTACGGAGAGAAGACCTTCGAAGAATATTTTAACGAGCTGACTGTGGAGTATCCTAATGCTGAATTAGAATACTATCAATCGAATGTTGAAGGTGAGCTGATCGATAAATTACAGGAAGTTGGATTTTCCTATGGTGGCATCTTGCTGAATGCGGGTGGATATACCCATACTTCCGTCGCCATTTCTGATGCTGTGGCAGCAATTGAAGCTCCGGTTGTTGAGGTGCACATATCAAATATTTTCGCCAGAGAAGAATACAGGCAGGTTTCTCTGCTCTCAAAAAACTGTGTGGGAATTATTTCGGGATTTGGGTTGGGTTCGTATAGGTTGGCGTTAGAAAGTTTGTTACAAGCTCAATAGCAAGGAAGAAAGAAATCAGCATGTTACCCCCTGTTTATTCGCTTTGCCCATAAACTGTACCTCTAAGCTTAGGGGGATGTGTTTTGTGACTTTGCCAGAGGTAACAGAACAAAAAAGCAGGGGTTAAAACTGCTTGACAAACTCCAGAAAAGATTCTTTGATATGGGTGAGCATTTCATCTGTCATGCCATGGTGACATCCCAACAAAATTCCTCCTCGCATTACATGATCTGCCTCAGGATATCCATCCCTTGCCTCCACCCTTTCAATATTCTTGAACCCGGGCTGGCGCAATATATTTCCGGTGAAAACTGTTCGCGTTTGAATATTTCTATTTTCGAAAAAGATTTGCATTTCCTTTCTTGAAAATGGTGCATCATCTTTGATCGTCATGGCGAATGCCAGCCAACCAGTTCTGGAATTCTCCAATTGCTCGGGAAGAATAAACCACTCCTCATATGCCTTAAAGAAGTCCAACAA
>DTRI01000224.1 GCA_012966015.1 Flavobacteriales bacterium
GAGGTAGCATTTCCATTTATGGAAGTTTGGAGACCACTCCGGGCACCTATTATGATTCATTGAACTCTGTTAATGGTTGTGATTCCGTGCACTCTACGGTATTAACTATTGATCCTGATTACAATATTGTAGATGCTCCTGTTACTGTGTGTACTGGAGGTAGCATTTCTATTTACGGCACCTTTGAATCAGCTGCGGGAACTTATTATGATTCCCTAACTACCCTGGCTGGTTGCGACTCAATACATTCTACCGTGCTGACCCTTAACTTAACCAGCAGCAGTACCCGCAATCTAGTTATCTGTCCTGGAGATAGCCTCTTTGTTCAGGGTGCTTATCAGAATGCAGCTGGCACCTATATCGACACTCTTACAGCAACCAACGGATGTGACAGTGTGGTGACCACAAATCTGACGGTATTCAGCGAAATTTCAGTTCAAATTAGCAATGACACCACAATAATCTCAGGAGCAGCTGCCAATCTCATGGCCTCTGGTGGCACCACTTATTCATGGAGTACTGGCCAGGTCGGTAGCAGCATTTCCGTTAGCGCCACATCTACTACCACCTATTGGGTTAGCGTTAGTGATACCAATGGTTGTACAAATAACGCACAAGTAACCGTAACGGTATTACCGGAAGAGTATGCGGTCTATGTACCCAATGTCTTTTCTATCAGTAGCGAGAACATGGATCACAATAGATTATATGTATTTGGAAGAGGTGTTGAGTCGCTTGAGCTTGTGATCTATGATAGATGGGGGAAAAAAGTATATGAAACAAATGATGCAAGTGCCGCAATAAGAAGTGACGGACAGTGCTGTGCTTATGGTATAGGATGGGATGGAACTTATAAACAAACAGGCAAGCCATTGAACTCCGCTGTATTTGCGTATATACTGACTGGCTTTTTCACTAATGGAACAGCGTTTTCTGAATCAGGAAACATCACATTAATTAAATAAAACAGATCTCAAGAAAACAATATTAGATCTACACATTCACAGAAAAGCAGCTACACTTTGTTCGCATTTGTTATATTTTAATGATTTTGCATCTCCAGTTTTTTCCTGAAATTGAAGTTATTTCAAGTATATATATCCCTTGCGGAGCATTAAATTCTATTGATTTATTATTCCCATCATATTTGAAATTCGAGTAAATAACGGAACCGCTCATGTTACAGATTTGAACAGTGTGGTTTTTTAACCCTAGTGCGTTCAAATACAGTTGACCTGAGGTTGGATTTGGATAAAATATATCGTTCGCATATACATCATCTATTCCGATGGTGACATCATATTCAAAGGCACCAATATCAGCAGCAATTCCCTGTGGTACAGGAATGCTGTCAAAGTCTTGGCTCAAGCCAACATCGGTGCCGGCATCTATCGCAGGAGACGATTGCAGAAGATGGAAGTCATAATTATTCGGATCGATAAATTGCGGGCCACTAAAAACAGAAGAACTATCCTGTCCTGATGCAGCTTGATAGCTTTGTATATCAGAATAAGTAATTCCGTCCCAATTCCAAACACCTCCAGAAGGGTCATAAAACAAGTTATTATTTAAGGTTGTTGTTCCATCACCAAAGGGTCCAGTTTCAATAAAATCCTGATTCTCTGAATAAATAATGTTATTCTTAATTATTGTCCCACTTGAGGAACTTGACCTTATACTCGCGTAAGATGTATCGCCGTTATTATAAAGCACATTGTTGTAAATTTCCAGTGGTTCAGCGGGGTAAGGTGTATTATTTATGATAAATATTCCATGACAAACATTGTCATATATAAGGTTATAGGCCACGATTCCTGTGGCTTCGCCGGGGCTGTTACTAGAGACATAATCTCCACCAAGTAAAGCTATCGCGCCAGGAAAAGCTATAGTCCCTTCAATATATTCTGCTGTACCGTTTTTAACAACATTTCCTGTGATGTTGAAATTACCCTCATACGCATTTATGCCCCTAAATGCGTAAGTGTCAATAAGATTGTTTTCGATGTAAATATCATGAACATCGGGTTTGACTGGTCCATGTATTTCTTTTATACTTATTCCTTTACCATGTTCATTGTTGTCAATTCCACTCCAACCATATCCTGAATTAGTGATGATATTATTCCTAATATATATATTATAAATTTCTGCCGCTACAGCAGCATGAGCAGCAATAATTATGCCTGTTCCACACTTGTCAATCGTGCAATTCTCAACTATAATGTCGTTCATTACTACTGTTTCCAGAGGATACAATTGCGGAGCAATACCCCCGTCAAACACTTGTGAAATATTGCAATCTCTAATTAAGATGTAACTTGAACTACCATGAGGGGGAATTGCATCTCCAGCTCTGGTTGTTGAACCATGGCCTCCGCCCAAATAAGATGCGTCAATATTCTGAATAGTAATATGATTGCATGCATCGGGCATTATCGCAGAAATATTACTGTACTTGAAGGCTAAATCCTCTATAACGAGGTAATCTTTAAATTCCAGAAGAAAACAACTGTGCCGGTGAGCGATTTCCACTACACCAAATACTGAGGCAGGATTGCCTTGTGGAGAATACAGGATAACCCTTTCGTTTGCTGCCTCCCACCAAAATTCGCCTTCCTGATCCAGATCTACCTCATTTGCCACCCATGTTCCCACATTTCCCTGGACTTCCTGACCCATTAGGAGGAAGCCGACAGATCTCCAGTTAAGTTTCGGAAACGAACCACCAGTAGTAGCCCATTTATTTGCTCCCAGGTTTGTCCAATCGCTGGCATTATTCTTGGCAATCGATCCTAAAAACAAAGGTTTTTTGCCATTCCCATAAGCTCCAAAAGTAATGGGGTTTCCTGCCTGACCGGAGGATGGTACAATAAGTTGTTCTCTCCAGCTTTCATTCCGTTTAAACAATATAGAATCACCGGGCAAAAATAAGCTACTGTTTATTTTGGAT
>DTRI01000225.1 GCA_012966015.1 Flavobacteriales bacterium
CGAGAAGCCTTACAGCAATATTATTTCTCGTTCAGCGGGGATTGGCCGCTGGTATCACGATTTATGCACCGGCCATCATATTATCTACACTACTGGATAAGGACCTTACCCTGACCTGCATAGTTATAGGTTTTCTTGTGATCATTTACACTGTGTCAGGAGGTACCAAAGCCGTAACACAAACGCAAAAGCAGCAAATGGTTGTGATGATGGGCGGAATGATCATCGCTGGCATCATGGTGATATCAATGCTTCCGGATAATATTGGATTTGTAGATGCGCTGCACGTAGCGGGTAAAATGGGGCGACTGAATGTGGTGAATTTTGAATTTGAGCTGAGCGATCGCTATAACTTCTGGTCCGGAATAACTGCCTCTCTCTTTTTGTTTATGTCCTATTTCGGAACGGATCAATCACAAGTTCAGCGCTATCTATCAGGCAGGTCCGTTAAGGAGAGTCGGCTCGGACTCATCATGAACGGACTCCTGAAAATACCCATGCAGTTTATCATTCTCTTCATAGGGGTAATGGTTTTTGTTTTTTATCAATTTGTTATGCCTCCTGTGTTTTTCAATAAGGTGGAAAAGGAAAAGGTTCAGCAAAGTGTCTATGCCGAAGAATTGAAGGTAATGGAGCAGGATTATGAGGTAGTTTTTAATAGTAAAAAACAAGAGCTCAATAAGCTGGTTGATGCAATTAACAACGGTGATGAAATGGCGGCTGAGGGATTGGCAACGAGTGCATTGGCATTAGAAAAAAAATCGATTGCAATCAGGGATGATGTAAAGGCCTTGGTTAAGAAATCAAATCCCAAAGCAGAGACCAACGACAAAGACTACATCTTCATGACTTTTGTGATGGATCATTTACCCATTGGCCTGATTGGATTGTTGTTTGCAGTAATGTTCTCCGCGGCAATGTCATCAACCGCATCGGAACTGAATGCACTGGCTTCTACCTCGACCATTGATCTGTACAAAAGGTCCTTGTTCAAGGCGGGTACGGACAAACACTATTTGAACTCATCCAAATGGTTTACGTTGCTGTGGGGGGTGCTTGCTATAATCTTTGCCACCTATGCCTCTTTGTTTGAGAACCTTATCCAGGCCGTAAACTTATTGGGGTCCTTGTTTTACGGAACGATTTTGGGAATTTTTGTCGTCGCCTTTTACGTGAAATATATAGGGGGTAATGCAGTATTCTACGCCTCGCTCCTGGCAGAGGCATGCGTGATCTACGTACACTATATCAACTCCAACGGAACCGCCAGCGGTTTGCTGGAAATGGGTTACTTGTGGTACAACGTGGTGGGTTGTATCTTAGTAGTGCTTTTTGGATACGTACTTCAACTTATGATGAAGAACTCAAAAGAGAACGAGTTGAAGGTTTAAAGTTTAAAGTTATCATTCAGGAAACTTCAGGCTTCCAACTTCCAACTTCAGACTTCTAACCCTTTTTTATCTTGGCAATCAGCTCCTCATTTCGCTTAATATAGCCGTAGTCCCCTTCTTCATAAACCTTTGCCATTTCCATGGACTTCTCTGCAGCTGCAATCGCTTCTTTCTTCTTACCGAGCTCGTGTAAAATGGTGGCTTTGTTGTGCAAGTACCAAAAAGCCTCTGGTTTCATATCCACCGCCTTGGTTATCCAGGCCAAGGCCTTTTCAAGGTCCTTTCCATTTTCCTGGTAGTACACTGCAGCTTTTCGATAATCCCCTGCCGAAGGTTCACCCATAACTTTGGCAATCTGTGCCATAACGGTTTCATCAGTATTCACACGAATTGGGATGCTCAGCATGGTGCTCTCCCAATAAAAGGAGAGGTTCGCTCCTTGAGAAGTGAAGGTTGAAAATTCAAACGTCATCGTTTCCGCTGTTATATTCATTTTTTTTGGTTTAATCATAAACCTTACCAGGTCTTCTTCTTCTTTGTAGTCACCAATTCCCCAATGTTCCAGATTTTTGTGAACGATTACCGTCCATTCCGCCTCTCCTTCTGCAGGAATAAAATACAAGGCATATTCACCTGCTGGCACTTTTTCGCCGCCAAAAGTTACGTCCTCGCTGAATTTTATTTTTGTAGAAGCATTGGCACCGGTTCTCCACATTTCATTAAATGGTACCAGCTCACCAAAAATTACCCTGGCCTTCATTCCCGGTCGCGAGTAAGTAATTTCCACGTCGGTCAATCCAACTTTCTGTTGTAAAGTGGCCAATGGGCTTGGCAATGGAGTTTCAATTTGTGTATATCCGAGCAATGAAGTCAATAAGAACAGTCCGGTAATCAGGTAGGAATAGAATTTCATATCAGTAAATTTTAATTGTTAGGGTTGTAAATATAGAACTAATGGTTCACAAGGCGGAGAAACTAAACCTTATAAATCGTGTCCATATACTTCTTCAGCATCTGGCTAATGGTTCCCCTAAGCGGAAGCGTGGCGGCTAATCCATAAACCGGCGCCAGGCCTCCTTCGGTGTTGGGATTGGCTTTTACAAACTCAACGCCTTCTTTCAGGTCATCGACGAACTTTTGCGCAACTCCAGCTTGCGTATGCCTTTTGGTGAGGCAGATGTGCACACAAGAAGGCTTATGCAGCCCGTTTAGTGTCCAGCCTTTGCTGGTTAGAAAATCCATAAGCTGGTAGATGTCAAAATTGTCACTGGTAAAAGCAATGTTCCAGAATGGCTTACCCAATATCCTCAAATCGGAAATACCTTCAATCCCTTTTTGAATGGTTACAGCCGCATCCATAATGCTCTTGGCCACCTCCATGTACCCTTGCTCTCCCATTGTTACTAAAGTTGCCCAACAAGCGGCACTCAATGCCCCAGGCCTGCTGCCGGCAAAGGTTGGCGAAAAATACAATCCTCCTGGCCAGTCAGTAATGGTGAAATACTGATACCTCCTCAACGCTGGATTTCTGTACAGCACAACGGAAGTTCCCTTGGCCGCAAATCCGTACTTATGGGTATCTGCACTCATGGAAGTCACTCCGGGTAAGCTGAAATCAAATTCAGGAACATCGTAATCCAGCTTTTTTACCCAGGGAAGAATAAATCCACCCAAACAGGCATCCACATGCAATCCTACCTTGTATTTCAGCGCAATGTCCGATAGCGCAGAAATGGGGTCAACAACACCATGTGGAAATGTTGGAGCAGAACCAACAATCACAATCGTATTGGAATTGATTTGGTGCTTTAGCTTTTTAAGATCGACTTGGTAATTTTCATCGGC
Source organism: Flavobacteriales bacterium (assembly GCA_012966015.1). GTDB lineage: Bacteria > Bacteroidota > Bacteroidia > NORP154 > NORP154 > NORP154. The sequence continues at coordinate 3,237 of DTRI01000225.1, forward strand.
TGGAATGGCTCTCAGTTTAATATTGAAGTACTCCGAAGCTTTGTTAAAAGCTGCATGCGCCGTTACCGGCACTACCATCTCTGGATTTGTTATGCCTTTCTCCGCTTTGGCACGGTCACGATATGTTTTCATGGCCAGCAAAATGCTTTCCGTACCACCTGAGGAAACAGATCCGCAAACCTCCGAGTTGGCATTCTTGGCTCCCAGCATATTGGCAGTCATGGAAATGATCTCTGCCTCGAACTTGGAGATGCTTGGAAATACGTCGGAATGCAATGGGTTAGTTTGCGAATTCATCGCATAAACTTTGTTCAGAAAGTCAATGTGCTCCTCATCTCCATGATAAACGGTTCCGGAAACGAGCCCATCCTTCCACTTGTCCCTTTCTTGCAGTGCCATTCCCTCCATTTCTTTTAGTATCTCCTCTCTGGATTTTCCCTCAGCTGGAATCTCAGTAAAAGAGCTGAAGTCCTCCTTGTAAGGGCGAAGGTCCTCGGCAATATCCTTCATGATTTCATCCGTCTGCCGATCAATTTCCTTTTGAACAGATGGAATCTTATTGATGTATTTTTCAATAACCTTCACCAGGCCCGGGGGGAGCTTGCCCAATTTATTGACTATGTCGTCCATATCCATTGTTAGTACTTTATTCTAAAATCGGTCTTCGTAATTCGTTCACTAATAAATCAAATTTTTCGGTTCAATCTTTTGTAAATCGATTCGTTTTTTTTGTAAATGTTCAGATATTCCTTAAAAAGCTCATCATAAATTTCTCTGTTGTTTGAATTGGGCTCATATACCTTATCAATCTTCGTTTTTGTCGCAATTTCTTCAAATGTCGCGTACCCAAGCGCCACGATGGCCAGCGCCGCCGCACCCCTGGCATTTGCATGCCGCGGCTCATTAACCTGATTAATCTTTCTGTCCATCACGTCTGCAATAATCTGGCACCAAACGTTTGATTGAGCACCGCCTCCAATGATGTTTATGGCTTCAAATTTCCTCTTTGCGAATATCTCCACGTATTTTAGCAGCCATTTAGAATTGAATGCAACTCCTTCCATTACCGCCCTAACCATGTGTGCCCGGGTGGTTTTCAATGTAAGGTTATAAAATCCTCCCCTTATTGAATGATTGTCGACCGGAGTGCGCTCACCATATAGCCATGGAGTGAAAATTAGCTTATCACTACCTGCTGGAATTCTTCCCGCCATTGCGCACATTATGGATAATACGTCTTTGTCTCCAGCTTTAATTTCCAGCTCATCATCAGCATAGAACAAATTATCTTTTAAGAACGAAAGGCAGACCGCTGAAGTTTCCTGCTCATTGGCGATAAAGTATCTTCCTGGAATTCCAGATGGCAAGGACGCCATGTTATGGAAAATATCAGTTTTCTTATAGGGCACATGACAGGTGAGAAACGACGAAGTACCCAGGCATAGATTTGCTTCAAAATCTCTCACTGCACCTGATCCAATTGCCGCCGACTGTACATCAGGCGTACCGCCGACCACTTTCACCTCTTCGCTCAATCCCAGCTCGTGAGCAATCTCCTTTTTTAAGTTACCAACCACATCAGTTGTGAGGATCATTGGAGGCAGTTTGCTTCCATCAAGCGTCGACATTTTTAATAAGCCCTTGTCATATTTTATATCGTTAATGTCGCGGTTATCTGTTACCCAATGCAAGGTCATGGTATCCTGTGTCGAAACAAATTCTCCTGTCAACCTTAGATTGAGATAGTCCTTCGGTTCCAGAAACATGAATGTTTTCTCATAAACTTCTGGCATTTTGTCCTGTATGTACAGGATATGAGAAATAGGATCTTTTCCTGTATGGCTGGGAGCACCTCCGGTGAGCTTCATCCATTTCATCAATTTAGCGACTCCATATCCTTCGATTTCAAGCAGGCCACCATTGATTTTGGGCATGTACTTTGCCCCTCTTGAATCCATCCAAATAATGGCATTACACAGGTGATTTCCCTCTTTATCCACGGGCACAGTGCCCGACCATTGAGAAGTGCAGCTGATTGCTATAACGTCTTCCTTTGGTGCATGACCCCCGGCGAGCAATCTTTTAGCGGCGGCCATGATTGCCGACCACCATTCAGCCGGATCTTGCTCCGCTCCACCATTATCGAACAAATTGAGGGCAGTAGGTTCAAAGTCTGAAGCCACCACCTCGCAATCTGTCGTAACCAGGGCAACTTTGGGTCCTGAGGTCCCCAGGTCAATTGCCAATATGTATTTTTTGTTTTCGCTTGTCATGCTGTCTAAGCCAGGCTCGTGTGATCAACGGTTCTTGGTTTTTCCCAGGATGTGCTCACACCTAATTTCTTCAATATTTCAATTCCCCTATTGAGGTTCATGCCTACCGTTTTGACCCCGTGGGAATCATCGCCTGGAACGATTGATATTTCCATGTCAATTGCCTTTTGAAGAATTGATTCAGACAGATAGGGTTCATCAGCTCCTTTTTGCCAGGCTTTCAAATTATATTCGATGATGAGGCCTAGTTTTGCAATCAAAGTTAAGTTTCTATCTATTCTTTCCGCTATTTCAGGGTGTTGAATAGTTTCTCTATAATTTAGGTCGAATATTCGGATAAGATCAAAATGCCCGATTACCGATGGTTTCAGGGTTTCTATAAGCTCATATTGAAGGTCAAAATACTGTGTGTACAGCTCGATCAATCCGCCCGCTTTTAGTGTTGCTTTTTCGTATTCGGCTGCATTTGAATCAAAGTCCAGATCATTTACATGGTGAACAGATCCGACAATATAATCGGGTTTGAACTCATTTATTAGCTGTTGATTGTGTTCGATATATCCGGAGTATGCTTCGGTTTCAAAGCCCACCAAAATCTCAATGTCGTGCCCATATTCGTTCTGAAAGCTTTTGACAGCTTCCATGTACACCGAAAATCGATCGTATAACTTAGCGGCATCAAATCCGTCCCTTTGTTCGATTGGATAAACAAAATCATCAGATGGTGGAGGAATATGTTCTGTAATGCCTACCCACAAAAACCCTTGTTTAATATACGCTTCTATAACTTGCTTTAAAGTATCATCCGCGTGACAGCAAAACTCTCCGCTGTGTCCACCATGAATAGAAACCAGGGATGCTTTACTCATTGTCTGGAAATAATTGATTAATTGAGCGGAGTGGGAAAGCATCTTTTTGCCAGCTCTTCCTGAGAGAACTCTAATGGCTTTGTCGCTTTGTCTAATTCCCTTTCAGCCTCTGTCTTTAGCATTTCCTTTGCTAGCTGCTGAAACTTTGTCTGATAAGCTGCTTGTGTCCACTGCCCAAATACTGTGTGTCCTCCCTCGTAACATTGATGCTGATACTCTTCATAGGTGGTTATATATCCCGAATAGGCGTTGGCATACGGAGAGATTATCACTTCCGTAACACCTCGGTTGACCAGCACATTTGAAATCGTCTTTTTCAGTCTTTTACCCCCTATGTAACTGATTTCAGCCGGAATACCCACGATGGCAATTTCACCAATGATGAAGATTTGCAGCGGTAGAATCTGTGGTGTCCAGGGCTTTCCTGATATGGCGCCTTGGTCGTAATGTTGCTTCAGCACTTTAAAACTCGGATCCACCAGGCTTATTGGGCCCAGCTTGTTTAAATTTTTAACACCCAGGATTTTCTCTGCACCTGTTTCTACGAGTATGTCTTTTACCCCCTGTGTCTCATACATTTGCTCTATTCCTTTCCATTTGGGATCTGCTGAGTTTCTGCTCTTCATCCGGTTCGACATTTTTACCACATTCGTTAGTAAAGAAACTACTTTCCCCAGGCTGGCAGGAATTCCGATACCGTCAACGGTTCCCCGAAAAAATGCGACACCCATACACGCGTGTCCCGTCCTAACTTCTTTTCCTTTGTTTTCATTTCCTTCCGGGATGAATTGATCATCCACCAGCACATCGGCTAAATCCACGTACATCAATCCATAATCTATACCACTGGTAGCTAATCCGCTGGCATTTGCCAATCCATCATAGATTTCTTTGGCCTTTTCGTATTGCAAATTGCCGTTGTAACGAGCACTTTCAAAATCGTCCTCAAATTTGCCCCGCATCTTGTTTCTCTTTCCTTCCCAGATGAAATTGGGCATGATGTCGGCGCAGGGCGCCTGAGCAAACACGGCACAAAAATTTGGATTGTCGATGCTGTCTTCGAAAAATTGTGACGCATAACCCTTGTTGTCAGAGCAGATCCTGAAGCGATCGTTACCCACGGAGGTCGTATGAACGCCGAACCAATTAAGTGTGCCCAGTGACTTTCCGTCCGTCCCATCTACTCTCAGCATCGTCATTTCTCTGTCTAGGGCCAGGTTTCTGTCCTTATCTTTGAGTTTTTCCACTTCCGGATTTGCATTGTAGGCTTTCATTGAGCGGTTAAATGCTACGTCTTGTTCAGGAGGGAATATTCCTCTGCCAATCTTTATTTTCGCATCCTGCAAATTTGAATCTGCTTCAACAACGGACCTAACAATCCCATTCACGATGGTATTAAATACTTCGGGTACAAAGCCTGGAATGCTGAAATTGAAGAAGGCGTAATGTGAATAGCCCCCTGTTGCGCTGTGGGTGTGTTGGGCGGTAAGCATCACATTCTCGTCACGGTAATTTAGTTGGGCGTGTTTTTCTTGTAATCTTTTAACTACTTCACTTTTAATAGAAAGCGTAATAAAACACATCTCGGCATTTACAAATGCGATTTTCTTGCCTGATTCCAGATCGTGAAAAACAAAAGTGCGTGCAAATAGATCAGTTTCCTTTTCTTGTACCTTTTGATGGTACTGTCCATATCCCATCATGCCCACACCCTTGAAAAAAGGAGTTATATCGGCGGACGCAGTTCCGATTTGATACATGGAAGGAGAAGGGAAAATGTTAGAATTTGATGGTGAACTGCATGCCAAACGTTCTCGGCGACTCGATCTGTAATGGGCGTATCATGTATTCCCTGTTGAGCAAGTTGTTGATAATAAATGCCACTTTGGTTGTTTCCGTCATCTTATAAGATATCCGAAAATCAAAGACATAGTCACCCTCCTGGTTTTTATCTTCTCTGTATTGTTTAATACCAGTTGGTAATACTTTTATTTCATCCAATACTTCAAATATGAGATCCACATTCTTCATGAAGCTGTTATATCTAAAGCTCAATCCAACGGCGAATTTCTTGTAACCAACATTAATATCCCCCTTGCCAAGATGCTGATATCGATATTTCAAAATATTATCTGTAGTATCGGTGCTAGAGTTTTTATAAGTTACAGGCGCACCATTTTCCTGATATAATATGGTATCGTCAGGAGTAAGTGCTACGGGCATTGTGTAGGTATAACCACCCATTACAGTTAGGGAAACATCTCCAATAGAACCGTTACCCGTAATCGAGGCGTCCAAACCTCGAATTCTCGCCTTGCCCACATTAATTGATTTGAAACCCAAATCATCAAAGCAACCATTGCATGTGTTCCCCCATCGCCCAAATGTAAATTCTATACTATTTGTGATTTCCTGTTGAAATACGGCGACATCGATGTCGGCATAGAATTTTTTAATCTTAACAACTTGTCTGACTCCAAATTCCGCATTCCAACTTTTCTCAGATTTTATATTGGGATTAGGAAATATTTTCATCGGGCCAACACTCGTCTGCACATATTTTTCCGCTATAGTTGGTGCGCGAAATCCCTGTCCGAAAGACGCTCTTATATAGGTTGCCTTAAGTACCCTCGCACTCAAACCAGCTCTGAATACAGCAGCAGCATCTCTATCCACCTTGTTAACGGCAAAGCTCTCCCAACGAGCGCCACCAGATAAAGTAAGACGCTCCCAGAATTTTTTGTCCAGTTGTAAGTAGATGGCAGTATTTACTCCAGAGCTCATGTTAGTAGTGTCAGTACCTAAAGTATCTCCGGCATCGCTAATGTTATATTCTATACGTTTATAGAGTTGAGACCTCGACGTAGAATATGTATTCATTACCCCGGTGGTGGCGGTAAAATCTTTGATTTTTTCAAATTTCTTCTGAAACTGATATTCTCCATACCACATAGTAGACTCATTTGCCTGGTTGTTATTATTGTCGTTATTCACATAATAAAGCCTGGTTCTTAAACTGTGTCGCACGCCTTTTTTCCCATAATAATTTAAAAAGGGATCTATATTAAAAACGGATTTTAATGTTCTCGTGATTGCACCAGGATAAGATCGGTACATTCCCGTATCAGTGTTCAGCATGAGTAAGGCTCCTGCACTCCTTGCGTACATTCCATTAAAGTTGATGCCGTAATTGAGCCCCTTATACTTAGGAGGCCTATACCTTAAATTCATATTGAGCCTGATCCGATTTTCAAATTCTCCAATGTTTTGCTGACGTTGGTAAGTCGTTCCTCCCAGATTAATGAGGTTGGTGTCACCGATTTCAGGTGCTGGACCAACATGGCCCTGGTCTGCAAAAACATTTCCCCCAATTACGAAATCAAGATTCTTTATTTTTCTTGAGTGAAAAAAATTAACGCCCGAATATATTGGGTTTGCATCCCCCCAATAGATGGCGTATTTTCTGCTTGGGTTATCATAAATACCGGCCATGATGTTAATCTTGGTCTCAGGTTTGTCCTTAGGATAAGCAGTTCGAATGTTGATAATGCCATTTAAGGCTGCAGATCCATAGAGTACAGAAGCTGCTCCCTTGATGATCTCAATTTGTTCCAGATTCTCAACAGGTAAAAAATTCCAGCTGGGCCTACCAGCATCTCCAGACAATACTGGTAAGTCATCGACCATGATCATCACCCTGCTACCAGCGCCAAAACTGTACCCGCTTCCGCTTCTTATCTGAGGTTCTGAATCTATGATTTGTACGCCGGGAGTTTGGTTGATTGCTGTCTCCATGTTGGTGGTCGCCTTATCTTCCACCAACTGCGGATTGATAACTTGCATAGAAACCGTGACGTCTTCGATTTTTTGTTCAAACTTACCAGCAGAAATTACAACAGTTCCCAATTCAGCCATTTCCTCCTTCAATGCCATGTTCAAGCTGAATTTTTCCCCTTCCTTGATTTCAATGACTTTTGTGAAGGCCTCACATCCAAGGAATTTACAGAGTATCTTATGAAGCCCTGGCCGCACTGTAATCGTAAACTTACCATCGATATCTGAAGCAGTACCTGTTGTATCATCGATGATAATATTAGCACCAATGAGGGGTTCTCCATTCTCAGCGCCGGTTACTGTACCTTCGATCGTGGCGTCTTGCGCAAAAGCGGGCGCAGAAGCCATATAACCTAGGATAGCGATCAGAGATACTTGCTGACGACGGGAGTAACTAG
>DTRI01000226.1 GCA_012966015.1 Flavobacteriales bacterium
TAATTGGTTTGCCAAATGTTAAGAAATATTCCTTTTTGGATCGAGGAGGAGATGAAAGACAATATTGTGCACCCGGAATTGATTTGCCTTTATGTGGTTTTTCTAGATCAAAAAAATATCCCGAATATCATACATCCTTGGATAATTTCAATGTTGTCACTTCTTCTGGTCTTTTTGGAGCCTTTACAGTTATTCAGAAATGCTTGGCTACATTAGAGCAAAATAAGATTTTTCAGGCGAGTGTTCTTGGTGAACCACAATTAGGAAAGAGGGGATTATACCCAGCTACAAGCTACAAGAAGTCTGAATCATCAGTCAACTATAATCAGAATATGATGGATCTTTTAGCATACGCTGATGGACAGCAAGATCTGTTATCAATTTCTGACATCATTAATGTACCAATTTGGGAACTTCTACCCATTGCGAAAGAATTGGAAAAGCGTGGATTAATAAATGCTGTAACGAGTAGCTAAAAATACGATCATTGATTTGATCGGGGTTGAATAGTGTTCATATTAGACGAAGAAAGTCGAGGTAAACAGATCCCGACCTGCTGGCATGCGCTCATCATTTGAGGTAAAGCAATCACTGAATTCCTTGCGCTATCGTTGAGCCGAATCTTGACAAGGCACGGCTTGGCATTCTTGTGGGCATAGCCCACAAGATACACCTAGATTATTCTCGTAGCAGATGGTAAAAGATAACGACGTATTCGTTCGTCAGACATTTGGTGTGAATATGAACATAGCTCAGCTTGTGGCCTTTGAAGTATTTCTAGGGGGAAGGTCTGTTCTCGGCGCTTAAACTCCGCTTGAAGGGAGTGCAAGAAGCTATACTATTCCATGACAGCGTGCCAACTCGGAGTAACTAAGGCTAGGGCGACTAATGGTTGCCAGGAAATCAACTCAGGTAGCTTCAAGAACTGTCGAGATTCTTCTCTCGGCTGGATTTGTCGCTTTTACTGGTTCAAAGCAGTTCTTACCAAGGATAAAGATAACTTCATTTCCAGTCCAATTTAGTCGATGAGCTCCTACTAAATAAGAGATATTATGAGTGTGAAGAATTTTATCGGTTACCCAAGATCTACCAAAGAGTTTCATGACATAAAAGAGGCTATAAGTAAATATGTTCTTCCAGGTTTTATACCTGAGAATAAAATATTTGGTGCTGGTGACTATGTGATGACACAAGGCTCTTGTTTTGCTCGCAACATTGCAGACGCTCTTGGTTCGTATAATGTAAGAGTAATTCATTTTAATGTTCAGGAGTTTATAAATACTACATATGCCAATAAAGTTTTCTTTCAGTATGCTACGGGGTATGAGAATCCAATGCGTCAAAGAGATCTTGAGACACTAAAGAATATGTTTCCCCCAAGCACAGTGTAAAAATCTTATTGATGGTATCGAGTTGTCAAAGGTTTTGATTTTGACTGTCGGTGTTGCTCCTTGCTGGTTTGAAAAATCAACAGGTAATGTAGTTTTGGATATTGATAAGAAAAAACTTAATAATTATGAATTTAAAACTACTGGTGTTGACTGGAATGTTAAGAATCTTCTTGAAATTATAAAGATAGTAAGGGAAATTAACCCGAAACTTCATATAATTTTAACAGTTTCACCAGTTCCATTGAACAAATCATTTGATATGGAGTCTACTGTAGTAGCCGACTGTGTTTCAAAATCAATATTGAGAGTAACTGTTCACACACTATTAAAGTTGGGTATAGCAAATCTAAACTACTGGCCATCATTTGAAATTGTAAGATGGATTGGTAGTCACATAGATCCAGTATATGGAAATGATGATGACCACCCCAGACATGTTTCACGAGACTTGGTAGCCATTATTACAGACCTATTTATAAATGGATTCGGTGATGATACCTTGGAAGTTAAGATATAAGCGCTAATCGCTCCATATTCTGTGACGATTTCACTCGCACCTTATAAATATATATCATTAGTAGCCGTAAAATGCTAATCTTTTAACCCTGACACTTGATTTGTCTTAGTCGGAGTAGCGTCCAAATACTGTTGCGTACTATTAAACCACTTATAATGTTCCCTCACAGACTCTATAGTATCTGATAACGAAAAAGCATGTGTGTATCCCCATTCTTTCATTTCACGATGTAGATAAAACTCGATCAATTTCGCGTCGCTCTCGTCTATGCGCTCTTTCCAACGACCAACATTTATGTTACTAGGTTTGTCAAATTTAAGTCCATCGAAATTATTTCCCTTCCAACTTATGCCACAGTAAGTTGGTTGTACCAATGAATTGGCATAGTCAATTCCGACAAAAGCTGCAAGTTCTTGCATGATTGCTTTTGGATTTGCAGTCAAATCTTCATAGCGGATAACTTTGTATCGGTCTGTATCGAAGCAGAACTCGTTCACCTTAGCGAGTTTAAGACCAAGGCCACCCCTATCCAACATACTTTGAAGCAAACGCTTATGCGAATCATTCATATCCTTATAGCGCTTGTCCCAGCCTGATTTCAAAGATGCGTAGTTGTCTCGTGGATCGCGTATAAGGTGGATCATCTTAGCGTGAGGGAACCAATCGAAGACTTCAGATGCATAAATTTCCGTGCTAGTAGTTTTCTCAATCCAGCATCTAGGCACACCTCGCTTCACAGGGTTATTTGCTTCAAAAGCTTCTATCACGGTTTGAATAATGATCGATGGAGAACACTCACGCCCTTCCATCAAGTTGCGAAATTTCTCTATTAAATCATCGTAAGGATAAGCGTTTCCTGCACTTTCATCAACATTTATAAAATCTGCTCGAAAATTTCCATAAGAGACATCAATGATACGTTGTATTTTCTCTGCATCAGAATATTCGTCGCTTGCATATCTGGGATAGTAGGCATACCAAAATCCACTATCAGGTGGAAACACAGAGATTTGTTCATGATTATCAAACAGACTAAGTAG
>DTRI01000227.1 GCA_012966015.1 Flavobacteriales bacterium
AAGCGGATTAATTGTTGCGTTTTTATTGTTAGTGCCTTATTTTCAACTAAACGCGCAAAACTGCTCATCGGCCAGATATATCGATCGCGTTTTTGACTCCGTAACAGTTACAACCGATGTTATATATGCCAATGCACCCTCAGTTACCACACCTTACGTAGCAGAAAATGTAACCATTAACATCGATCTCAAATTAGATGTCTTTGAACCCACCGGCGATACCCTGAACAAGAGGCCCCTGGTCATCTTGGCTTTTGGAGGGGGCTTTCTGATTGGTGCAAAAGAAGATGAAGACATCCGGGCTACCTGTGATTCACTTGCCAGGCTGGGATATGTAACGGCTTCAATAGATTATAGGCTGGGAATGAACATCCTGGTAACTACAAGTGCTGAGCGGGCTGTTTACAGAGCCATTCAGGACTACAGTGCAGCAGTGAGATATTTTAAAGAATTTGCAACAACATACAGTATTGATACCAACTATATATTTATTGGAGGTGTGAGTGCCGGGGCCATTACATCATTGCACCTCGCCTTTGCTGAGGAATCAGACCGCCCGGTTTCAACCTTTTCCTCCAGTTTTCCCAACCCTGCTCCTGACCTCGGTTGCAGAGATTGCAGCGGCAACAGCTATAACCACAGCAGTACAAATGTAAAAGCCGTTATAAATTGCTGGGGCGCCATGGGCGACGTGAATTGGATAGAACCCGGAGAAGACGTACCAATTATTTCCTTTCACGGCGACCAGGATGCCATAGTCCCATACGATTCTGGATATCCATTTACCGCTATGACTACCATGCCTTATGTGTACGGTTCACTACCCATTTCCCAACACGCGGATTCAATTGGCCTTTACAATGAGTTTTACCCCTTTCCTGGAGAGGGGCATAATGTATGGGGAACAGTGGTTAATAACTTGTTTGTTGGTGGCCCCACCGGATATTTTCAGCCCATATTACATTCCATTTCCGATTTTCTATTTCTTTTTATAAAGCCAAATACGGACTCCATTACTGGGGACGGCATGGTTTGCCTTAACGATACCTCAACCTATTCAGTAAACAATACAACAGGCTCTTTTTACTGCTGGACTGTTAACGGAGGCACCATAGTTTCTACGGACTCAACCCAAAACACTATTGATGTAATGTGGAATACAACCGGGCAAAATAATATTATTGTAAGAGAAATAAATAAATTTCAGGCCATCGGCGACACCCAGTCTTTTAGTGTAATGATAAATCCATTACCCACCATTTCGGTAGCAAACGACTTAAGTATTTGTGTGGGTGACACCGTAACTATTTTTGGCGGTGGTGCCAGTACATACCTCTGGTCACCAGCAACAGCACTTGAAGATCCAGCAGCAGACACGACTAAAGCATATCCCACTACATCTACCACCTATACACTTACAGGTTCAGACAGCAATAATTGTAAAGCAGAAGACTCTATGGCCATAACTGTTAATTCACTACCCAATGTTTCGGTAACAAACGACTTAAGTATTTGTATTGGTGACACTGTAGTTATTATTGGCAGCGGCGCTGCGACATACCAGTGGTCGCCAACAACAGCGCTTGAAGATGCAACATCAGGCAGTACCAACGCATATCCCACTACATCTACCACCTATACACTTACTGGCATAGACAGCAATAATTGTGTGGCAAAAGATTCACTTACCATTTCAGTAAATTCACTACCCAGTGTTTCGGTAACAAACGACTTGAGTATTTGCATCGGTGACACTGTGGTTATTAATGGCAGTGGGGCTGCGACATACCAGTGGTCGCCAACAACAGCGCTTGAAGATGCAACATCAGCCAGCACCAACGCATATCCCGCTACATCTACCACCTATACACTTACAGGCTCAGACAGCAATAATTGTGTGGCAAAAGATTCACTTGCCATTACAGTTAATCCATTACCGGTAGTTAGTATTCAAGAACAGAACGACACTTTATTTGCTGATATGGGATATTCTTACCAATGGTACCATAATGATACTGCGATGCTCGGGATTAATTCATCTTACATCATACCCCAGCAAAGTGGCAGCTATACTGTAGTGGTAACAGATACCAATGGCTGCGAAGCCGCTTCAACTGCCTACGATTATATATATGTAAATCTGCCTTTTATAAGAGCTAATAACCCGATTAAAATTTATCCTAATCCCAGTAATGGCATATTTACTATTCACAACACTACCAGTAGAGGAATGGACATTAAAATAACAGATATACTGGGTAAAACGATCTATTCCAGAAAGGTGAATGAAGAGGATTGGGGGGTAGATATTAGCACCTTGCCTAAAGGCACCTATATAATAAAGCTAACTACTGATTATTGTAATACCTTTCAAAAAGTTATAACTCTTTAGTTCCTTAATATTCAAAAGAACAAATAACCCTGATGAAGGCTTAGGGTAAGGAATTTTTTACAATCGCCATCGGGTTAGCAATGCCTTCGGGTTCTTTAATGACCATTCTTGCTGAACCTAAATCTTTCCCAATTACTATCGTTCTATTTCAGATCAAAGCTGCCATAATTGCACAATTTCTTCAATGGCATATAATTTGACTTACATGGTTTGTAATTAACTGATAAATAACCAGTTCGCATTAAGCGGACACAATTAATAGGAGGACCAAATCATGACATTAGTAAAATGGAGAAACGGAAGGGTACCTGCTTTTAATTATTTGGTGGATGAGTTTTTTAACAGGAATTCATACCATCCCATAACGAGCGAGTACCAAAATTCAACACCTGCTGTAAACATTCAGGAAACCAACACCGACTTTTTAGTTGAAGTTGTCGCACCAGGTTTTCAAAAGAATGACTTTACCGTGGAGGTTGACAACAATCAATTGATCATATCTTCAAAGCGTGAGAACAAGGCGGATGAATCTGGTGTGCACTTCACAAAACGGGAGTTCAGCTACGCTTCATTTCAGCGTACTTTCACACTACCTGAATCGGTAAAAGGAGAGAAGATTACAGGTAAATATGAAGATGGTATTCTCAAACTGACATTGCCCAAGCGAGAAGAAGCTTTGATAAAGCCGGCGAGAGAGATCAAAATTTCGTAACGTTAAATAGCATTGTTGTAGCATACATAAGCTATCTACCTTCTTTAGGTGAAGATGCGATTTAACAAATATTAACAGAAAATGGGGACCTACTAGTCCTCATTTTTTTACTTTTGCACTCCCACAATCAAAACACGTAATTAGATGATCATGACGGAAGAAATTGCAGATTCAGTTGATATTAAAGCGCTGAACGATAAGATTGAAAAGGAGAGTGCCTTCGTGGATATAATTACCATGGAGATGGACAAAGTAATAATCGGCCAAAAGCACATGGTGGAGAGGCTCATGATTGGATTGTTGTCCAATGGCCACATCTTATTAGAAGGCCTGCCCGGATTGGCAAAGACCCTGGCCATCAAGTCATTGGCATCTATTATTGACGCTAAATTCAGCAGACTTCAGTTTACGCCAGATCTATTGCCAGCGGATTTGGTAGGTACAATGATCTATAGCCAAAAGAAGGAAGAGTTCAGTGTGAGGAAGGGCCCCATATTCGCCAATTTCATTCTGGCGGATGAGATTAACCGGTCACCTGCGAAGGTGCAGAGTGCTTTACTAGAAGCCATGCAGGAGCGACAAGTCACCATCGGGTCGGAAACATTCAAGCTGGAAGAACCATTTTTGGTGCTGGCCACGCAAAATCCTATTGAGCAGGAGGGAACCTACCCCTTACCGGAAGCACAAGTGGATCGATTCATGATGAAGATTGTAATCGGTTATCCAAATAAAGAAGAGGAGCGCTTGATCATCAGACAGAACATAGACAAACCGAATCTCGAGCTGAAAGCCATTTTAAAAACCGATGCAATACTAAAAGCCAGAAAACTGGTAAGGGAAGTGTATATGGATGAAAAAATAGAGCAATACATCATCGATATCGTATTTGCTACCCGAAATCCAAAGGATTACAATCTCGAACGATTTGCAGATATGATTAGCTTCGGGGGCTCTCCAAGGGCGAGCATTAACCTGGCACTTGCCGCCAAGGCATTTGCCTTCATCAAGAGGAGAGGATATGTCATTCCAGAGGATGTACGGGCTGTTTGCCTTGATGTGATGAGGCACCGCGTAGGATTGACCTATGAAGCAGAGGCCGAGAACGTAACTTCCGAAGATATTCTGAGTGAAATCCTCAATACTGTTGAGGTTCCTTAAGTGAGGGACTTTGGACTGAAGAGAATTGGATATTTGTTCATAGCACTTTAAGAAAACTCTACATGGAGGCAGCTGAGCTTCTAAAAAAGGTACGGAAGATTGAGATCAAGACCCGTGGCTTATCAGATCAGATCTTCTCTGGTGAATACCACGCCGCTTTCAAGGGCAAGGGAATGACCTTCAGTGAGGTTCGAGAGTATCAATTCGGCGATGACATCAGGGCTATCGATTGGAATGTAACTGCCAGGTTTAACGCTCCATACATCAAGGTTTTTGAAGAAGAACGGGAGCTGACAGTGATGCTGCTCATAGATGTAAGCGCGTCTAAGGAATTTGGGACCATCTCTCAGTTTAAGCAAGACCTGGTAACAGAGTTATCCGCTGTTCTGGCCTTTTCGGCTATTCAGAACAATGATAAAATTGGTGTCATCTTTTTTAGTGATGTGATAGAGAAGTTTATCCCGCCCAAAAAGGGGAAGTCGCACATATTGCGCATCATCAGGGAGCTGATCACCTTTGAGCCTATCAATAAACGAACAGATATATCTGAAGCATTGAGGTATTTCACCAACGCAATCAAGAAGAGAAGTATCGCCTTTGTTATCAGTGATTTTATGGATGTAAATTTCAATGAAAAGGGGGAAATAGGGGAAGAAGCCCTGAAAATTGCCAATAAGAAGCATGATATTGTCGCTATTCGGGTGTATGATCAGAGAGAACAAGAACTTCCTTCTGTTGGCCTGGTCAAACTTCGAGATGCCGAGACTGGAAATTTCAGGTGGATTGATACTTCAAGCAAACAGTTGAGGGAACATTTTCAACAGTACAATTCAAACCGGAAAGACGTACTTAAAAAGCTCTTTTCCAGATGTGGAGTTGATGCAACTTCAATTAGAACTGATGAACCCTATGTGAAGCCACTTATGGGGCTGTTCAAGAAAAGAGAATCCAGGCGATGAATTGGACAGAAACATATAATAATTTGCGACGATTAGGAATAGCCTGCCTGATCATGTTCTCCACAATTAACGGACAAGATGCCAGGGCACAGGAAGTTTATGCTGTGGCGGTAATGGATACCAATGAAATTCTAATTGGCGACCAGATAGAGCTTCTGCTGGTGGTGGAGGCCTCTCCCGGAGTGTCTGTTACATTGCCTCTTTTTACGGATACACTCGTTGGAGGTATTGAAATTGTTACTCAGTCCGAAATAGACACTTCCTATTCTACAACAGATAACAATATAAGGCTTAGGAAATCCTACATCATTACGTCTTTTGACTCGGGATTCTATGCAATTCGCCCATTCCTTATCACGCTGCTAGGTGATTCTAATGTTATAGCAGAAACAGAAGCGCTCTGGTTGACGGTACGAACTGTTGAGGTGGACACAACTCAAGCTATAGAGGACATCAAAGCTCCATTGGAGGCGCCGTTAACGCTAGAGGAAATGTTACCCTATGCCATTGCGATTGTAGTCATTATCCTACTGGGTCTACTCGCTTATAAGCTCTACAGGAGATACAGGGAAACACAGAAAGAACCGGAAATTCCTGTGGTAATTATCCCACCCTATATTAAAGCCCTTGAAAATCTTAATAAGCTAGAAAACAATAAGTTATGGCAAAATAATAAAGTAAAGCTTTACTATACGGAATTGACTGAGATTATTAGAATATACATTGAAGAGAGCTATGGTATTATCGCGATGGAAATGACCAGCGATGAAATCCTGGCAAGCATTGACCACACCGGCATTTCCGGGGCAACAAAGACCAAATTGAGGCAGATACTGTCTCAAGCGGATATGGTAAAATTTGCCAGGGGAAAACCGCTTGCAAGTGATCATGAATTAAGTCTTCGTCATGGTTTTGACTTTGTGAATGAAACCAAACCCACTGTGAGAGTGGCTGCAGAAGCTAAAGACGCCGAAGAATTAACAGCATTAACAGATGACCATAATGGAACTGTTTAATAGCATAACGTTCGCCAATCCCGAGTACTTGTATGGGCTACTGTTATTGCCGGGAATAGCCCTGTGGTATGGATTAAAGAACAATACTGGAAAAGCAGATATACAGATGTCCTCCCTTCAGGGGTTTGCGGATTACAAGGGCAATTTCAAGACACGATCACGGCACTCACTTATCTTGTTCAGGATATTGGCCTTGGCAGCCCTAACAGTCGCCGTTGCCCGGCCCCAATCCAGTACAAGCTGGCAGAATGTAACCACAGAGGGAATAGACATTGTAATTTCAATTGATATATCAGGTAGTATGCTCGCCGAGGATTTTAAACCGAACCGGCTGGAAGCTTCCAAGGAGGTAGCTGATGAGTTTATCTCCAAAAGGCCAAATGACAGGATAGGCTTGGTTGTTTTCAGTGGCGAGAGCTTCACCCAATGCCCGCTCACTACAGATCATGTAATCCTCAGGAACTTATTTAAGGACATAAAGAGTGGTATGATAGAAGATGGTACGGCAATCGGAATGGGCTTGGCTACAGGGGTTAATAGGTTGGAGACAAGTGAGGCCAAGAGCAAGGTCATCATTCTTCTAACGGATGGGGTTAATAATAGTGGGCTCATCTCACCGGCCACTGCTGCAGAAATAGCAAAGTCATTTGGCATCAGAGTATATACCATCGGAGTAGGTACGGAAGGAACTGCACCCTATCCTTTTCAAACACCTTATGGAATAAAATACCAGGAGATACAAGTTAAGATTGACGAGGTGATGTTGAAGGAAATCTCCGATTTAACAGGAGGCCAGTATTTCCGGGCAGTCAATAAATCCAGCTTGGAAGATATATATGAAGAAATAGACAAGCTTGAAAAATCCAAAATTGAGGTGACTGAGTTCAAAAAGAAAACGGAGCGGTTTTTGCCCTTTGCTATTTTCGCTGGAATACTCGTCTTGCTGGAGCTTTTATTTAGAAATACCTTGTTCAGAAGCATACCATAATTTGATCATGGAGAAACTGAGACTGGAAAATCTGGAACTACTGCAGGCAATTGAAATAATTGGCGGGCTCACTATCGTCCTTTGGATTTTATTTTCGCTGGCCATGCGTTGGAAACGTAAGGCGCTCAAGAAATTTGGAGATCCGAACTTAATACAAGAATTACTTCCGTTTGCCTCAAAAGCGCGAGCGGTATTTAAGTTCGTGTTGCTCCTGTTGGTGGTGATCTTAATTGTGATTGGTATCGCCAATCCACAGATAGGATCGAAAATGGAGGAGGTAAAGCGAGAGGGAGTGGATCTGATTATCGCTGTGGATCTTTCTAACAGCATGCTCGCTGAAGATATCAAACCAAATCGCCTGGAGCGGGCCAAGCAGGCTATTTCTAAGCTCATAGACAAACTCCAGGGAGATAGGATAGGATTGGTGGTTTTTGGCGGTGAGGCCTTTGTTCAGCTACCGATCACCACAGATTACTCTGCAGCTAAATTGTTTCTATCTACATTGAGTGTGGACATTATGCCTACCCAGGGGACGGCAATTGGTGATGCGATTGAGCTGAGTGTGAAGTCGTTTGGGCAGGAGGCGGAGGAGCTGACGAGCGCCAAGAATAGAGCCATCATCATCATCACCGATGGGGAAAATCATGAGGATGATGCGGTTGAAGCGGCATCGGCAGCTTCTGAAGCTGGCATTGTCATTCACACAATAGGCATGGGCCTGAGCAAAGGAGCGCCTATACCCATTTATCGATATGGTACCCAAGTGGGATTCAGGAAGGATAAAGATGGTGGAGCTATCATAACGAAACTAAATGAAGTGATGCTTCAGCAGGTAGCTGCGGCAGGCAATGGAAGCTATATCAGAGCGAATAATGTACAATCTGGACTCGGTATTTTATTTGCTGAGCTCAATAAAATGGAGAAGGTTAAATTCGGCAGCAAGGTATTTACAGATTATGAGGACAGGTTTCAGTACTTTCTGGCCGCTGCAATAATCTTGCTTATTTTAGAGTTTTTTATCTCTGAAAGAAGGAGTAAATTTCTGAGTAGAATCAAGCTTTTTAAGTAATCATGATGATTAAGATCAGTAACATATTGCTATTTGTCTGTTTGAGCTGTTCCGCTGCATTTTCGCAGGATGACTTGAAATATGTAAGAGAGGGAAATAAACAATACGAAGAGGGTGAATATGAAAAGGCGGGGGAGAGCTATCAAAAGGCACTAAGTGAAAATTCGAATTCTTCCCAAGGAACTTTTAATCTGGGAGATGCTGCTTATAAACAAGAAAAATATGAAGAGGCTGCTGCACAATTTGAGACGTTTGCACTGAGAGACGACAATAAGGAAAACGTTGCCAAATCCTATCACAATCTCGGGAATTCTCTGATGATGTCTAAGGAATATGCAAAGAGCGTAGAGGCTTACAAAAACGCCCTTAGAAATAACCCCTCTGATGCGGGTACGAAGTATAACCTTGCGTATGCACAGCAAAAGCTGGCGGAACAGCAAAAGCAAAAGAACGAGGAAAAGGAAGAGAAGGATGACAAGGAAAATAAGGAGAAGGACGAACCTCAATCGGAAGATGATCAAAAGAAAGAAAAAGAAGACCAGGATCAAAAGGACAAGAAAGAGGATGATAAGAAAAGTGAAAGCGAGCAAAATCAGAATGAAAAGACGAAGGAAGAAGAGCAGCAGGAGCAGGAAAAACAACCTCAGCCAAATCAAATTTCACAGGAAGACGCCAAAAAACTGTTAGATGCACTTAAAAATGAGGAGCAGAATGTACAGAATAAGCTCACAAAGAATAAAATGAAAGCGACTAGAATCAACATTGAGAAAGATTGGTAAGAAAGGGATATAAATATGTGCTTTTATTTAGTCTTGCCCTGATTGTGGGATTAACCCTCCATGCCCAAAATCATAATATGAGGGCCACGGTAAGCAAGTTAAACGTACAAGTGGGTGAACGCTTTAAGCTGGAGTTCAAATTTGATGGAAATGTCAAAAAGTTCTCTCCTCCGGACCTGTCACAATTCAAGGTTGTATCTGGTCCCAATCAATCTAGTATGTCGCAGTATGTCAATGGTAACTTTGCGCAATCAATGGTCTATTCCTACATCCTGGCAGCAAAAAAGAAGGGCAAATTGAAGATCAGTGGTGCCAGGATAAATGCTCACGGGAAAGCACATCCTTATGACGACATAGTGATGAATGTATCTGTTGGAAATGCCAAGAATAAAGTTGCAAACCAATCGGTAGATGCTAAGCCAAAAGGTGGCAATAACGATCTGTTCATAAAGGCGTCAGTAAACAAGCGCAACGTTTATGTAGGAGAGGGCATTAGCGTAACCTATACAGTTTACTTTAAGGTGGATATCGTTGGCAATGAAGTGAGCCAGCTACCCGCGTTTAAAGGGTTTTGGACCCAGGATGTAGAAATGCCGAAGCAGGTGAAGGTATATAGTGCAACTGTAAATGGCGTTCGCTACCAGGCGGCAGATCTGAAGAAAACGATTCTTTTCCCCCAGCGTAGCGGTGACCTTGAGCTGGACCCAATGCATTTTAAAGCTGTGGTTAGAACCCGTGCTTCCGGGCAATCTCGCAGTATCTTTGACAACTTTTTTGGAGGCTATAAAGATGTGGAATACATCGTAAAAAGTAAGCCGATAAAGATTGTGGTGAAGCCACTTCCTGAAAAGGGTAAACCAAGAAATTTCAAGGGTGACGTAGGAAAATATAAGCTGGTATCATCAGTGGATAAAACAGAGCTCACAGCCAACGATGCGGCTTCGCTGGTGATAAAAATATCTGGAAGCGGTAATCTCAAGCTAATCGATGCGCTGGAGCTCAACTTGCCTCCGGATGTGGAAACTTATGACCCCAAAATTACAGACCGTGTTTCTGTTAAGATGTCCGGAGTTACAGGCTCCAGAACATATGAGCATTTATTGGTTCCCAGACATGCAGGTCAATATATAATTGAACCGGTAGAATTCAGCTATTTCAATCCAGCTAAAAAGCAATATTATACCTTAAGAGGAGATGAAATTGTACTCAATGTTGAGAAAGGAGAAGAAGGTGCACTGACGACCATAACAGGAATTGCAAAAGAAGATCTCAAATTTATTGGAAGTGACATCATGTTTATTAAAAATCAGGTGTTTACGCTGAACAAGAAAAGTGAGCCCTTCTTTTTGTCTGGGCTATTTTATGGTTATGTGAGCTCGCCATTTTTATGCCTGTTCATATTCTTAGCGGTCCGAAGAAGAAATCTGGAGCAACGCAGTGATGTGGCATTCATGCGGAGAAAAGC
>DTRI01000228.1 GCA_012966015.1 Flavobacteriales bacterium
ATTGGAATCACCAGGGAAGACCCACATTAACATGCCTATCGCAGTGAGGAACACGATGATGACAATGTATCCAATCAGTGAGCCCAGGAATCCATTTATTTCTTTCTTAAATAAAGCGATCATGTGATCATCTTCTGTTCGCTAGAATATACCTTCTCAAGGCTATGGGCCTCTGCTTTCTCCTCAAATAGCTCTTTGGTCTCATTCCAGGTGGATTTAAAGAAAGGAGAATTTCGATATGCGTTTAAAGTATCCTCGGATTCCCAGTGGCTGTACGTGAAATAAACATTCTCCTCCTTCATGTCCCGGCACAATTCCACAAGCATACAACCTTCAAAATCCCTAATCGCCTCCTTTGAGCGTTCGAAGATACGTTGAAATTCATCCAGCTTATCCTTTTTAAATGTCATTTTAACTATTCGGGTAATCATCAGAAATCAATATTAAATGAACTCAAAACGGACCATGTCATTCAGTTGGAGTCCCAATAACTCATCGGCATTCCCTTTATTGATTGCAATTTCCAAATATCCCGTTGAGCTGAAAAGTGCCAGCAAATCCCCGTCCGCAACCTCACTATATGATTTGCGAATTGTATTGAGTACGTAGTTTGATTGCCTGATATATAGATTGAAGCTTCTTCCTTTAGCAGCATCCGCAAATATTTTCTCAGTAATATTGGTGAATGCGTTTTGATAGGAATCAATATAGATGATATTGCCCCTGAGCTGGTTGCCATCTATCACTGGCTGCAGTACAATTTTATTGAGAAAATCTTTTTTCACCTTACCAATAACCTCAAGGGTACCGCCCCTGGCAATGTGACAAGCGGCCTTCACGAAAAGATCTTTAGTGGGAAAGGTAAAGTAGTCAGTATCCTGGGAAATATTCAACTCAACAATCAAGTCGGGCTTGACATCAAAAATCAGGGAGAATATACCATTGTCAGGGCCTACAAAATAGTGTCCATCGGCAAATATGGACAGATAAGATGTGTCGGCTGTTGATTCCGGATTCAGCCCAAGAATATGAATTGTGCCTTTCGGGAAGCTCTTGTAGGCATTTTTTATAATAAAAGAGGCCTGAAAAACATCATGCTTGGCTATTTCATGGGAAATGTCGACAATTCTGGCATCAGGACACTGGGTAATGATTGCACCTTTTACAGTACTGAGATAAAAGTCGGTTAGACCTAAGTCGGAGGTGAGCGTAATTATTGCCAATATACCTTTTTCTGTTGAGTTGTATTATTCATCAAATGGCGTAAAAATTGTAAATTTGCAATCCAATAAATCCATTTTAGTGGGACTCAAAATTAATCAATTACCAATTTTGTACGAATGTACGAATGAAACTTCTTAAGATTTTCAATATCGAAATGATTCTAAGAAATCCATTCGTAAATTCGCAGACAAATTGTGTTCTGGAATAACAATAACATTAATATCTTAACGGTATTATGATAAGGTTCATTGATTAAGCGTTATTTATCTAAGGCTACTTGAGCGAGAAAACAATAAGACTTGACGAAATCAACCCGGTAGAAATATACGGGGTAAATGATACGAAACTCACCTTAATCAAAACCTTCTTCCCCAAACTTAAAGTAATTGCCAGGGGAAATCATATAAAAGTTATCGGTGATGCGGAAGAAATTGCTGAATTTGATGAGCGCGTTCAGCTGTTAGTTTCCTACTATCATAGGTATAATCGGCTTACGGAAGGAAATATTGAAAGTATCATGGAAATAGGGGGATCAGAACAGAAAATGCCAGAGGGGAAGGAAAATGATGTTTTAGTGTTTGGGCCTGATGGGTCGACAGTTACAGCCAGAACTGCTAACCAACGAAAGCTGGTAAAAGCATTTGGCAAATCAGACATTGTTTTTGCAATTGGGCCGGCCGGTACAGGAAAAACATATACAGCAGTGGCGTTAGCTGTTCGGGCATTGAAGAACAAGGAGGTCAAGCGAATTGTACTCACAAGGCCTGCAGTGGAGGCAGGTGAGAATCTGGGATTCCTGCCTGGAGATTTAAAAGAAAAATTAGACCCTTATTTACAGCCTCTTTATGATGCGCTTCGTGATATGCTGCCACCTGCGAAGCTCAAATCGCATTTGGAAAATGGCGTGATAGAGATCGCACCGCTGGCTTTCATGCGTGGTAGAACATTGGATAGGGCAGTCATAATTTTAGACGAAGCGCAGAATGCCACTACAGGGCAAATCAAGATGCTCCTAACCAGAATGGGTAGGGAAGCGAAGATCCTGGTAACAGGTGATACCACCCAGGTTGATCTTCCCAAATCACAAAAATCAGGATTGTTGGAAATAGAACCACTTTTATCGAACATTAAAGGAATAGACTTCATATTTTTGGACGAGCATGACGTGGTAAGACACGACTTGGTAAAAAAGATAATAATCGCATTTAGTAAGCTTTAAGTATAATCAAGATGAGTAATACAATAACGAGTACAGATTTTACTTTCCCCGGTCAAAAGTCGGTTTATAGAGGTAAGGTTAGAGAAGTCTACAATATTGATGACAGGCTGCTTGTAATGATCGCCACTGACCGAATCTCTGCATTTGATACGGTGTTGCCAGAGGGGATTCCTTTCAAGGGGCAGGTCCTAAATCAAATTGCGGCTAAGTTCATGGCCGAAACATCAGATATTGTCCCCAATTGGATAACTGATATTCCCGACCCCGTTGTTGCAATTGGGCATTTGTGTGAGCCTCATAAGGTAGAGATGGTGATCCGGGGATATTTGTCAGGTCATGCCTGGAGGGAATACAGGGAAGGCAAACGTACAATTTGCGGTGTTACAATGCCGGACGGGATGAAGGAGAACGACAAGTTCCCTGAACCACTGCTGACTCCAACCACAAAGGCTACAGTAGGCCACGATGAAGATATCTCCAGAG
>DTRI01000229.1 GCA_012966015.1 Flavobacteriales bacterium
CTCCTGAAGTGGGACTGTTCACAGAAGTTGCCGAGGCGGTTCCTGACACCACTGACCAGGCTCCTGTTTCCAATCCAGAAACTGAGTTGCCAGCCAGTGTCGCTGTAGTGATATTACAAAGGTTCTGGTCAGCACCAGCATCCGACATGGTTATTGCTGCATCAATGGTAAGGAGCATGTTGTCAGATTCACTACCACAAGCCCCGGCAGGATCATCACTGGTAATGGTAAGTGTTACACTACCGGCAGTGATATCCCCAGCCGAAGGTGTATAAGTGGTAGTAGGATCAGTGTCATCTAAGAATGTACCGCTACCAGAAGTTGTCCATAGGATAGAAGAGGCACCACCACCGAATACTCCTAGTGTAGCATGTGTAGAACCCTCACAAATAGTAGCATTAACACCTGCAGAAACCGTAGCGGCAGAATTTACCGTTACTACTACTGAACCGTTTGCGGTACAGGATGAATTCGTTGCTTCAACATAATACGTTCCATCCCCAACCTGTGTTGGGTCACTAACGGCATTGGAAAACCCGGCATCTGTGTAATACGCCAGGGTCCCTACATTCGTACTGGATACCGCTGCATCCGTAATATCCACTGTTGATGGTGAACAGACTGCTGCTGGGTTATTCAATGTTAATGTAGGCGTAGTAGTAACAGCTACTATTGATATCAAATTGGCATAGTCGGACAATTTTGATGCTGTACAGGTCACCTTCAATCGATAGAAGGTACTAACTGAGGGCGTTACATCATACGATGTTAATGTCGCACCAGAAATATTATTCCATATAGAATTATTTGCAGATTCCTGCCACTGATAGGTAATGTCACTTCCTGATTCAGCACCCTTGTTGCTCAAAGAAACAGTTGCACCACTGCAAATACTATATGAAGATGCTGATGAAGAACCAGGTGTTGGGGTACCTGCACATCCTGTAACTACACAGCTGATGGTTGCATCAAAACCTCCCTGTTCACCCGAACCATCTGAGGTAAATCGCAGCGTCAATGAACCGTCTGCTGCTGTAGAAAGGACGGTTGTAGGCGCTTTGGACCCTGTAAAAGGACTTCCCAACACCTGGGGAGCACTAGTACTATTACCATCATATATATAGAGGTAATCATAGAGGTTTTCTACGTCAAACAAATTGAAATCAAGTTGTATTGCTGAATTAACTGTGGATGGTGTAATTACAGTATAACCATCAGTGCTAGAGAAATAATTTGCGGATAAACCACCGTTATCATAGATATTCCCGGAACACAACGTTAAAGAAATATTTCCTGTAGCAGGTACTATATAGTCCGTCTCCAATACCGAAACATTATCAAGCTTAATGTACTCACTCCCGTGAGTTGTTTTACCTTGAGCACGGAGTTCTAGCGAAGAGTAGCTACTAACGGTCAATACTCCGCCATAATTGAGAGTGCCAAAATCATTCTTGTCATTGGACGCCAGAATCCATGAACCACCATCGTACCGGTAATAAACTGAAATGTAGTCAGCATTCTCAAGATTTCCAGCTTCCGAAATAGTGTAAGATATATATACATATGAGTACGATGAGACATCAAGAACTGGACTGTACCAGGAAATTGGGCCGTCAGTATCTCTCCATCTCAACCAGGTACCGTTTGATTTACAATAGTCACTGGATGCTGTGAGATTAGCGCCATCGTCACCAAGTGTCCAGGTTGCTGAGCCATAGTTGGTATTCCATCCTGAACCAGTTACTCCCAGGTTAGACGTGCTGAATGTCTCCAGGTAAGGTAGCTCTATGACCGTTGCGCAAAAAGTTACGGCAGGTGCAATTGTACCTGACTGAAGATCAACCGTGGGATCAGACCCATCATCACAGCATATATCAGCGGCAGATATGAGTGCATCGTTGCTTGTGTTACCATTGTATTGTAGCTTGATCTCACAAGCAATAAGACGGCCACCACATTCTAATGTACAGCCATTGCAATCGTATTTTTCTCCATTCTCCAATTCAACGGTATCGGTATTACATTCATACCCGTCATTCTGTATCTTTTTGAAATATGCATAATTGTTATTGTAAAATGAACCTCCGTTGAGCAACTCATCGGTGGTGTTTATCAGGCCATTGTTGACCAACTTTCCCGTAGTGCCAAGGGTAATCTTTTTTGAACCACTATAAGACCCAGCTACATCAATTAAATAGGTACCTGATATATCAATATCATCAGTAGCTGTGATCTGGTGTCGGATAATTACAGAATCCCCTGCTGGTAACTGGTCCGGTGGTGCTCCCGGACTCTGCCATGAAGAATTGCTACTCCATGATCCATTAGCTGCAGTTTCATAAGTAGTTTGCGCATAACTTCCTCCTGTAACCAAAGAAAACAAGTAGCACAACCCCGCTAATAGCGGGATTTGTAATGTAGGTGTTTGGTTGGCAGTTCTCATAGCTCGTAGTTTTAGGCAATAGGTTTATTAAGTTCAACTATGTATTGTAAACCTTGTGCCATATTCGCCATATATCTGATGTTCAAGCACTTACATAAATTTACTATTGGGAATATTTTGTTTATTGGGAATGCATTCTCAAATTGGGAATATTTATTCTTTTATCATTGAGGTTAGATAAAGTTCTGATACAAAAACACACAATCTGATGACAGTCTCGCAATATGAATAGTGTAAGTAGCTGATAAAATAAGGGGCAATTGGCCTCCTTGGCTATACAGCTCAACTGGAAAAGAAGTTGAGGTTCAAGCTGTCATAGATGATGTATTTGCTGATTTAGAGGCGCAAATTAAAAAGCCTGGGGACGAATTGGAAGTTGATTTACATACATTTAAGACGGCGACGTACTCACCCGTACAATTGAAAAGCAGCATTCACAATTTGATAAGTAAAAGGAATATCATAAAAACTGCGGTTATG
>DTRI01000230.1 GCA_012966015.1 Flavobacteriales bacterium
GATCCCCCCTCTTAATGACGATCTTTTTAATTTCATTTCCAACATACAATTAGGTGTTAGGTTAGGGTGCACTAAAGTAGAAAAAATAATAGAATCTCACAAAAAATATAAATTCGTTAAATCAATGTTACACAAGAAGGTATGAGCTTGCGTTTTAAGAAGAATATCAATTACAATACCATAATTGGATTATGGGAAATTGACCCTGAGATATTGGCTGAATCAGCTGACCTAAATCTTAGCGAGAATCAATTCAGAAGACTAGATTCATTTGGGACTGACAGAAAGAAAGCGGAGTTTCTTAGCGTGATCAGTTTAGTGCGCACCCTTCTTGATCAAAAGCCCCATGTTGAGGTCAAATATAATGCAAATGGCCAGCCTTTCCTGGAGGCAGCAGAATACAATATATCGATTACTCATTCGGGAAAGTTTGTTGCCATTTTGTTGTCTAAAGATGCCGTGCCGGGTATTGACATCGAACAGGTGTCGGAAAAAATTGCGCGCATTGAGGATAAATTTATGAGTGTCGACGAAATGAATAGTGCGAAAGCTGAGGGAGAACACAAGAATTCACACAAGGTTGTGGTGTGGACGACCAAGGAAGCCCTGTTCAAGTTTTATGGCGATGGAAATATAATATTCAAGGAAAATCTATTGGTGGAACCCTTTAAGTTTGATGGAAAGGGTGTTATAAATGCTTCAATTGTTGTAAAAGACATGCATAAGAAATTTGATGTGCACTATGAGAAAATCGACGACTATATTTTAACCTATGTATTAGGTTAGGGTAGAGCGGACTTCGGCTAATATGTTTAATATTGCATTTTGTATGACAACTCTTACTTCTACATCGATTTATGACAGTATTGTCGCAAAGAAAAACGCGAGGGCAAAGCAGTTCGCAATCTTGGTAGATCCAGATAGCAATGACAATGCTGGTTTCATTGCGAAAGAGGCCCAATGTGCCAATGTCGATTTGATTTTTATAGGCGGGAGCATACTCACCAATGGGAATATAGAATCCTGTATAGAGGTGGTTAAATCAGAAACTGATATACCGGTTGTATTGTTTCCTGGCAACACGTTGCAAATCAATGATAAGGCAGATGGAATATTGTTTCTTTCTCTAATATCAGGAAGAAATCCTGAGTTGCTTATAGGCAAACACGTAATTGCGGCACCAGTATTAAAAGCTAGTGCAATGGAGGTGATACCAACAGGTTACATGCTCATCGATGGCGGCAGCCCCACTGCAGTTTCATATATGTCGAATTCAACACCGATTCCCAGCGATAAGGCGGATATAGCGGTTTGCACCGCTCTGGCTGGTGAAATGCTCGGTTTGAAAACAATATATATGGATGGAGGGAGTGGTGCCCTGAGCCCAATTAGCGAATCAATGATCTCAAAAGTAAGCGAGCAGATATCAGTGCCCCTCATTATTGGTGGCGGTATCAGGACACCTGAAATGGCAGCCAATGCCTGCAAAGCGGGCGCAGACTTAGTTGTAGTTGGGTCGGCCGTGGAAAATCAAAACGGAAGCCGAAGCTTGATCCCGGAAATTTCCGAGGCCATACATTCGGTTTAGTAAGTAGGCATGTTCAGGTCGATCTTGGTTGCCCAATCATGAATGCCTCCCTTCAAATTATAGAGATCTGCCTTGCAGGCGTTCGTTAATAATTTCTCAATTGCTTTCTGGCTGCGCATTCCATGGTGGCAATGAACCACAACAGGTTTTTGAGTGCTAATATGATCTATTTTCTCTTCTATTTCACCCAGCGGTATTAGCTCCCCACCTAAATTACATAGCTCATATTCATCGTGTTCCCTTACGTCAATGATCTGAATATCTTCAGCATTGTTCAACCGCGACCTAAGCTCCTCTACAGAGATTTCTTTAATATCAATTTCCTCCGTTGATTCGCCACAAAACAGTTTGTAGTCAATCAGCTCGCTGATCTCAAAATTATCGGCAATTGGCGAAATCGACAGTTCATTAAAAGAGCTTGAAAGAGCATCAAAGAGCAATAATTTCCCTGATAGCGGTTCGCCTGCGCCAGTGATAATTTTTATAGCTTCATTGGCCTGAATACTCCCAACAATACCCGGTAATACGCCCATCACACCAATTTCTGCACAGCTTGGAGCTTCGCCAGGCCCAGGCGGATCTGGATATAGGCAGCGATAGGTTGGGCCACCGTCATAATTAAAGGTTGATATCTGTGCTTCAAATTTGAAAATGGAACCAAATACAAAAGGCTTTTTTTGCATAACACAGGCATCATTCACCAGATAGCGAGTAGGAAAATTATCGGATCCATCAACAATAATTTCATAGTCATCCATTATGTCCAGCGCATTTTGGCTGGTAAGCCTGCTGTTGTGTACGATTATGTTGATGTGTGGATTCTGGCCCTGAAGTTTGGCTTTTGCAGCCTCCACCTTAGATTTCCCAATGTCACTTGTCCCATAAAGTATTTGTCTATGGAGGTTGCTTTCATCGACAATATCAAAATCTACAATGCCAATGGTACCTACACCGGCTGCAGCCAGATATATTAGTACTGGACAACCCAAGCCTCCGGCTCCAATTACCAGTACTTTCGCCTGTTTGAGTTTTTCTTGTCCTTCCAGCCCAATTTCAGGGAGGATGATGTGACGATTGTATCTGCTATACTCTTCTGTGGTCAGCATCTTCTTTTATTGTAATACTGAGTCCCAATCCTTCCAAACGGGCTCATATCCTTGTGCTGAAATTACTTTGGCCATCGTTGCACCACTTCGCTCATCACATATTTCGAACTGTTCCAGTGATTCTTCTCTGTTGGCATATCCTCCTGGATTGGTTTTAGAATCCGCGCTGAGGTTGGTAATTCCTAATTTGATCGCATTGTTGCGGAAGGATTCGCTTTCGCGTGTGCTCAGGGAGAGTTCTACCTCCTCGTTGAAAATCCTGTAGGCACATATTAGTTGCGCCAGCTCTTTATCTGTCATATTGCTCTTCAAATCAATTCCCCCGGCGCAGGGCCGTAACCTTGGGAAGGAAATACTGAATTTAGATTGCCAGTAAGCTTTCTCCAAATAATCCAGGTGAAGTGCTGTGAAGAAGCTGTCGGTCCGCCAATCTTCCAGGCCAATCAAGGCGCCGAGTCCAATTTTGTGTAAACCAGCGCGGCCAAGCCTATCCGGTGTATCCAGGCGATACAGAAAATTTGATTTTTTCCCTTTGGGGTGATGGGTTTTGTATTCATTCTCATTGTATGTTTCCTGATACACCAATACCGTGTTCAATCCAAAGGGGGTGAGTAATTCGTAATCCTCCTGATCCAAGGGCTGAACCTCTAAGGATATGTGTGAAAAATGAGGGCGAATTAGCTTTAATGCATGTTGGAAATACTTGACACCAACGATGTTGTTCGCCTCTCCGGTTACCAATAGAATATGGTCATAGCCAAGTGATTTGATCACCTCAACTTCGCTTAGGATTTCCTGGTCGTTAAGTGTTTTTCTAGGTATGTCAACATCCAATGAAAAGCCGCAGTAGGTGCAGATATTTTGGCACTCGTTGCTCAGATACATGGGTATAAACAGCTGAATGGTTTGGCCAAATCGCTTTTTGGTGATCGCATTACTCAGTTGTGCCATCTCTTCCAGATAAGGTTCTGCTGCGGGAGAGATCAGGGCTTCAAAATCCTCTATTGTTCTGGTGGAGCTGCCTAAGGCAACCTGAACATCATAAGCTGTTTTGGAATAGATTCGATTCTTTGTTTTGTGCCACTCATGTTGTGCAAAGATGTCGATGAAGCTGCTCATTTTCTATTGATCTAAAAATGATGTCAGGGGACTACTTGCTTCAGCCTTCGAAGAAGCCTTTCCGAGTTTAGATTCAAATGCGATTCTCCCAGCTTCAACAGCAAGCTTAAACGCCTCACCCATTTTCACGGGGTTGTTCGAAACCGCGATGGCTGTGTTTACCAACACCGCGTCTGCTCCCAGCTCCATTGCTTTAGCAGCATGTGAAGGAGCTCCAATTCCCGCATCCACCACCACGGGTACATGGCTTTGCTGGATGATAATATTCAGCATGGCTTCCATTTCCAAACCGCGATTGCTTCCTATTGGCGAGCCAAGGGGCATCACTGCAGCAGTGCCTACTTCTTCGAGCCGTTTACACAATACCGGATCTGCATGACAATAAGGAAGCACAACAAATCCGATTTTCACGAGCTCTTCCGCTGCCTTCAACGTTTCTACAGGATCGGGCATGAGGTACTTGGGATCTGGATGGATCTCCAGCTTAATCCAATTGGTTTCTAAGGCTTCTCTTGCGAGCTGGGAGGCTAAAACTGCTTCCGTAGATGTTCGTACGCCGGACGTATTTGGAAGCAAATTAATATGTGAATGGTTCAAATGTTTTAAAATGTCATCGTCTTCATTGGCAAGATCTACGCGCTTGAGCGCAACGGTAACTAGCTCAGAACCTGATGCTAACAGCGCCGTCTCCATAAGAGAATTTGAACCGAACTTTCCGGTTCCCGTAAACAATCGTGAGTGAAAAGTTTTATCCGCTATTTTGAGTGATTCAGTGTGCATCATTCTTCGTTTTTGAGTCCTCTGCTGGAGGACTTAGGGGATGGTCCATGGTGCCCGTAAGGAACCAATTCAGTTTCTTCTATCCAATTTTCAATTGTTCGTAGCACACTTCTTAAATTTTTTTTAACTTCTAAATCCGTAAATCGAAGAAAGCGAACCCCCAATGACTCTAACTTTTGTTGGCGCCTTGCATCATATAAAAACTTATTATCATGACTGCTCCCATCTATCTCTAATGCGAGCATTAAGTCTTTGCAATAGAAGTCGACAATGTAATTATCTATTGGACGTTGGCGGTCAAAATCAAACCCTTTCATTTGTTTACCCTTCAAATTCTGCCAGAGAAGTATTTCGGAAAGTGTACTGTTGTTTCGGAGATTACGAGCTCGTTCTTTTAATCGTGGATCGTATGGGATGATGTTTCTTCTAGGGGGCTTGTGCGTATCAGATAAATTCTTCAAGTTGGGGTGTGACCCACCACTGTCCCCTCCGGTGGAGGGGAACATTTGAAGGAGTTTGGTTGCCGCAGTAGCAGGATTCAACGCCTTAGCAATTGCACCTGATACTGCAACTCCATGATATCCGGATTGAATCAATTCAGAAACATCTTCAGATGTAACGCCACCAATAGCAATAACCGGAACGGGACTGGCTGCTTTCACCGAATACGCTTCAATGAGCTCTGTCAATCCACACCTTCCTACAATTGGCGCTAAGCTTTTTTTTGTATCCGTATATCGATACGGCCCAACGCCAATGTAATCACAACCTTCTTCTGTACACCAGAGCATGTCACTCAACGTATTGGCAGTTCCGCCAATAATTACATTCGGTTCGAGCAGGTGCCGGGCTTTGCTGGGAAGCAGATCTCCCTTCCCTAAATGGACGCCATCGGCTTGTACTTTCAGCGCAACATTTACATTGTCATTAACAACAAATACCACATCGTGTTTCTGACAAATCTTCTTTACTTCTTGCGCAGTGTCTTCAAATTCTGTTTCTGCAGCCCCCTTCATTCTAAGCTGTATCCATTTTACACCCGCTGAACAAGCGCGCTCCACTTGCTCAGCATGGCTGAATCCAGGTATATCCCCGGTGATAAATTGAAGGCTAGCTATGGGTTTTTGCATTTTCATATGAATGTTGTCCCACTAGCCCGTGATCACTTTGCAGGAATTTGTATACATATTTCTTTGCTGATTCACAGGCGGCTGGAAGAGACATTTCATTGGCCAAATTGGCGGTTATAGCTGATGATAGAACACAGCCCGTTCCGTGCTTTTCAGTATTTAGCCGAGGAGATTTAATGGTTATCACCTTGTCCTTGGTAAAGAGCTGGTCCGTGCAATCTGTGTTTGCGCTATGGCCACCCTTTAGGAGCACTGCTGAAAACTCACTGAGATGTTCAGCACCTATATCCGGGGTCATATCGGAAATTAAGTGTGTTATCTCGTAAGTGTTGGGCGTAATCAAAAACAGCCTTTTACAGCTTGTTCGGAGATTCTGAGTGTCAAATGCACCGTGAAAATCAAATCCCGAGCTCGACTTTAAAATGGGATCCCAAATAATTTTGATCTCGGGGTTTTCATCCTGGAGATAGCTGGCCACGGTCTCCAGGGTTTCTATATTTTCTATCAGGCCAATTTTTACATGGTCAATATGATACTGCTCGAATAGAGGTTTAAGTTGTTCTATGATATCATTAGCTGCAATCCATGAAATTCCATTTATCTTCAGTTCGTTTTGATACGTGAGACATGTGCACACGCCAAGGCCATTAACATTGTGCGCCTCAAATGTTTTGATGTCGCTAAGAATTCCAGCGCCAGCTGAGGGGTCAAAACCCGCTATGCTAAGGGCGTATTTTTTTGTTCGCACGCTTTAAGGATTTCTTTAAACTTTTCAATTGGATTATTGCTTTTCCAAATGGCTCCATGTATAGCAATTCCTGCATATTTCAAATCATACACCCGATCTATCTTGTCTGAATCAACACCTCCGAGGGCCACTACATCATGCTTGATATTGCCCAGAAGCCCTGGCATATTTTCGCTATTGTATTTGCCCTTATAATTTGATTTGCTTACGCTATCAAATACGGGGCTCAGAAAAACATATTCATAAGCTGAGGAATCCAATTCGATACTGTTGATTGAATGAAATGACGCACTAATCTTCAAATCAGGAATTCTAGAGCTCAGATATCTTATCCAGAGCCAGGTTCTTAATTTTCTTTTCTTGTGTTTTTTTGTCAAATGAATCCTATTCAGATTGAATTGCAGCGCCAACTTGTGTTTAGAATGAAGAACAATACGATTTCTGTATTGCGGGTATATTTGTCCGATATATTCCTCTAGTAATTTGGTTGAAAAACCGGGCTTCCTAAGATGGAATAGCTCCAGTCCTTCACGAAACAGCTGATTCACTACTACGGTTTCAGAAGCTAATACAGACACACTCGATATAACTATTATTTTCATCTAAACATCCTCTCGTCTATGAAGCGGGTTCCTTTTCAATATATAAGTTCCCCCCGGATTCAATAAATTCTTTGGCCTTTTTTTCCATTCCTGCATCAATCGCCTCTTTCTCTTTCATTCCATGTTGTTCAGCATAGTTGCGCACTTCCTGTGAAATCTTCATAGAACAGAAATGAGGCCCGCACATAGAACAAAAATGAGCTGCTTTGGCGTTGTCAGCGGGAAGTGTTTCGTCATGAAACTCCCTGGCCGTATCAGGATCCAGGGAAAGATTGAACTGGTCATTCCATCTAAATTCAAATCGGGCTTTGCTCATAGCATTATCTCGAACATATGCCCCCGGGTGCCCCTTGGCAAGATCTGCTGCGTGCGCGGCAATTTTGTACGTGATTACGCCATCTTTTACGTCTTTTTTGTTCGGTAATCCGAGGTGTTCTTTGGGCGTCACGTAGCAGAGCATTGCTGTGCCGAACCAACCGATCATTGCCGCTCCGATTCCCGAGGTAATATGATCATATCCCGGAGCGATATCCGTGGTCAAGGGGCCCAATGTATAAAAAGGTGCTTCACCGCAAATGTCCAGCTGTTTATCCATATTCTCTTTTATCATCTGCATAGGAACATGTCCGGGGCCTTCTATCATTACTTGCACATCGTGCTTCCAGGCGATTTTCGTAAGCTCACCCAAGGTTTCTAGCTCAGCGAATTGGGCCTCGTCGTTGGCGTCAGCAAGTGACCCGGGCCTGAGGCCATCTCCCAGCGAGAAAGCAACGTCATACGACTTCATAATTTCGCAAATTTCTTCAAAGTGTGTATATAGAAAGCTCTCTTGATGATGGGCCAGACACCACTTGGCCATGATGGAGCCTCCTCTTGAAACAATGCCCGTAACTCGTTTTGCGGTCATTGGAATATACCTCAGCAACACACCTGCGTGGATTGTAAAATAATCAACTCCTTGTTCGGCCTGTTCAATCAGCGTATCTCGATACAATTCCCAGGTCAGCTCTTCTGCTTTTCCGTTAACCTTTTCTAAGGCTTGATAGATTGGAACCGTGCCTACAGGAACTGCTGAATTTCTTATTATCCACTCCCGCGTTTCATGAATATTCTTTCCGGTTGATAGGTCCATGATATTGTCAGCTCCCCATCTGCAAGCCCAAACGGCTTTTTCCACTTCTTCTTCGATGCTGGAGGTAATAGCTGAATTTCCGATGTTGGCATTTATTTTCACCAGAAAATTTCTTCCGATGATCATGGGTTCGCTTTCCGGATGATTAATATTGCAGGGAATAATTGCTCTTCCTTTGGCGATCTCATCCCGAACGAATTCTGGGGTTATGAGGCCTTTTGGTGTGTTGGCGCCGAAACTTTCTCCCTGGTGTTCAATGCCCTTATCAGCTACCGCATTTAGTTGTAGGTTTTCGCGTATTGCGATGTATTCCATTTCCGGAGTGATAATCCCCTGACGCGCATAATGCAGCTGACTTACATTTTTACCTTTCTGTGCTCGTAAGGGTTTTTTGATGTGCTCAAATCGAAAGTGCTTCAATTCACTGTTTTGAAGCCGTTCTTTTCCGTAGGCGGAAGTGATATCCGTCAGTCGTTCAACATCGTTTCTGTCAAAGATCCATTGCTCCCTAATTCTAGGTAGCCCTCTTTTTACGTCAATATCGATGGCTGGATCCGTATATGGGCCACTTGTATCGTAAACTGTTACCGGTTGATTTGGTTTGTTTTCCGAGCCAAATATATCTGGTGAAGCATCCAGGTTGATTTCTCGCATTGCCACTTTAATATCGTGGATGGATCCTTGTACATACACCTTGCTAGAGCATGGAAACGGCTCACGTGAAATGGATTTTTCATTGGGTAATTTCTCTTCCTTCATCGAATAGGTTTAGTTTATGATTCAAATATTGCGTTGTCATTTTTGAAAGCTTTGAATTCCAGTGCATTGCCACTTGGGTCTTTGAAAAACATAGTTGCTTGTTCACCGGGTTCATTTTTAAAACGGACATAAGGATCGATAATAAAGGAGATATTATTTCCCCTGATTTTGTCAGCTAGCTCCTCCCATTCACGCCATGCTAAAATTACACCTGAGTGTGCAATGGGCACGCTATGTCCGTCCACATCGTTATGCGCTGCAAATTCAGATTCCTTATTGGTGACATGAGCGGTAATTTGATGCCCGAAAAAATTAAAGTCTACCCACTTGTCTGTAGCCCGGCCAACAGCACATCCTAAAACGTCGGTATAAAAATCAACAGTTTCTTCCAGGTTTTTAATTGGAAAAGCGTAGTGAAATGGTCGTAAGTTGCTCATTGCATGGAGGGCTTATCCGCCGTTTGTTGCTCTTATAATTAATATCTGATCGTTCTCCTTAATTTGACGCTTGCCCCACTCAGATTTAGAAGTAATCTCATTGTTAACGGCAATGGCCACTCCCATATGATTGTTGATATCGAGTGTGTCGAAGAGCTCTAATAGTTTCGTGTCACTCGATACTTCTCTTTCAATTTCGTTAACTCTAATTCTCATTGCAGTCCCACTAAAAACAACATCCACAACCAATGGATTAAAATCAAGACTGTAGGGGAGAGGGTTGGCAAGTGTAAAACTTTTCCCTTCGCTGGTATTATCCAGATCAGGTATCAAGGGTATTATCTCAGCCTCACAAATTACAATTGTGAAACACCCCTAAAGTCAGAAACAAATGTACAGATCAGGAATAACAATTCAAACAAGAAAATGCATAAATACATTCACAACCTAATTACCGCAATTGCAGCTTCTCGAGAAGTGTATTTTGGTATTCGGCAGTAGGTCCTTCATAACTTTTTGCTCGTCATCATTAATTTCAATCACCCGCAGATCGATAACAGCTAATTTCTGGAGCCTGGAGATTTCTACGGGCAGTCTGCCAATTTCATTTCCCCATAGGTCTAGGAATTCAAGATCCGTTAGCAGGCCAATTTCCGGAGGAAGAAAGGAGATTTCATTCTGGAATATGATGAGCTCCTTAAGTGTTTTTAGTGAGCCAATTTCTGGAGGAATACGGGTAAGTTTGTTCTTAGAAATATTTAAAACCCGCAGATTTTTAAGTTCTGATATTTCCTTGGGAATTGTCCCTATCTTGTTCTTGCTGAGGTTCAGCTCCTCCAGATTCACAAAGGCAAAAATTTCCGCGGGAAATTCTTTGAGCTTATCCCTTTTTAAGATTAAGATAAATACACTATCCGGGTTTTTCATTGCAGATTCCAGTGAATAAAACACTTCACCCACTTCTGCCTGGGCTGTATCGGGTGCCTGACACATGGCGCTAGCCGGAACCATGCAAAGTAATGATAGCACTAAAA
>DTRI01000231.1 GCA_012966015.1 Flavobacteriales bacterium
CAGCAGGAGTTTATACCCTGACAATCACTGATGGAGCTGGCTGTATTGTTATTGACTCAACAAGCATTCTGGAACCACCCTTATTATCCCTGAGCACGTCCAATACCGGGGCTACTTGTAATTTGGCTGATGGCAGTGCTTCTGTATTTGCGAGTGGCGGATCGCCCCCTTATTTATACCAGTGGGATGGAACAGGGAGCCAAACAAGCAGCACAGCTACCGGGCTTATGGCAGGCGTTTATGAGGTTACAGTAACAGATGCAAACGGATGCATTGAAACGGAAAGCGAGATCGTGAACAATATCGGAGCGCCTACCCTAACTACCAGTAAACAAGATGCATTTTGTAAAGGAAGCAGTGATGGCTTGGCTACGGCCCTGGCTACAGGAGGTTTGCCACCCTATACCTACCAATGGAATGACCCTTTGGCCCAAACGAATGTTACTGCTACAGGGTTAGCAGCAGATACCTATGTTATAATAGTTACTGATGCTTCAGGTTGTATTGTTTCAGAAACCTTAACTATCGGAGAACCAGCGGAAGCCCTTGTATTAGCGATGAGCTATGTTAATGTTACCAGCAGCATCATTTGTGATGGAACAGCATCAGCTAACCCAAGTGGTGGCACAGCACCCTATGCTTATTCTTGGTCTGACCCTATGAGTCAAACGACCGAAACCGCCACTGGCCTTTGCATTGGGTTTTACAATGTTTCGGTTACCGATGCCAATGGCTGTGTTTCTGATGGAACTATTTATGTAGATTCTCTGGTTATGGGCATTGATAAAATTGAGCTTGTTGATCAATTAGAGATATATCCCAACCCCACCACAGGCATCCTTACCATAGAGGGGATAGCCGGCACCACAGCCGTGTATAACATCTATAGCGAGCTCGTTGCCTCTACCCTATCTTCAACCCTGGACCTCTCCAACGCTGCCGCTGGCATCTACTTTGTTAGGGTTGTTGATGAGCAAAGGAAGGTTTATGTGGTTAAGATATTAAAGGAGTAGGCACTGGATCCTTTTGCCTGTAACAATTTCTCTGGAAAATCGTAAATCACCTTAAACCGACGTGCATATACTAAATAACAACATATTAAAGCATATGAAATCATTGCGATATATTATAGTATTGATAACCATTTCTGTGTCATTATCTTTCATCAACCCAACGTTCGCAACACATGTTATTGGTGGGGAAATGTTCTATGAATGTCTGAATTCATCCCTTAGTTTTTATCGCTTTACGGTAAAGCTATACAGGGATTGCTATACCGGCGTTCCTCCCTATGATGACCCTATTTATGTTTCGGTATATGACTCATTGGAGAATCTGTTGATACAATTTGAAATGGCGCTGCCCCCTGATGATACTCTCGAAAATAACACCTATAATGTATGCCTTTATGCACCAGTAGACATTTGTGTGCAGGAGGCTGTTTATCAGGCAGACTATATTTTACCTCCGGGTAGATATACAATGACCTATCAAAGATGTTGTCGGAACCAGGGGATAATAAATATGTTTAATCCTACAGGGCAGGGAGCCGGTTGGGATATAGCTATTCCTGTTCCTTCACAAGCAGCATATAACAGCGCTCCTTATTATAATAATCCACCTCCGACAATCATCTGTTTGGATGCACCATTTGAGTACGACCATTCAGCTACTGATCTGGATGGGGATTCATTGGTCTATTCTTTTTGCACACCACAAGATTATGATAATGGAACCTGGGGCATAATCCCTAACCCATCTGGCCCACCTTCCAGTAATGTTGATGTAGATTATGTGAGTCCATACAATGCAGCCTATCCTATTTATGCACCAACGGATCCCTTCCAAATTGATCCACAAACAGGTTGGTTAACAGGTACGCCTGAGCAATTGGGGAAATACGTAGTGGGTATTTGTGTCTCTGAATATCGAGATGGCATGTTTTTGTCTACCAATAAGCGGGACTTTCAATTTAATGTAGCTGGATGTTTAGATGATCCATTGTTGCTGTTTTCATCCGAAGATCCTGATTCATGCAGTTTGAAAATGAATTTTACATATGAAGGTAATGAGGTAGCTTCCTATAAATGGGATTTTGGAGTAGATTTCCTATCTTCTGATACAAGTAGCTTTGAAAATCCATCATACACATTCCCCTATAGTGGAACCTATATAGTAACATTAATCGTAAATGAAAATTACTATTGTGCAGATACATTGTCCATTGCTGTAACTCCAACAGTATTCCTCTCAAACTCCAACCTGGCTTTTACTGCAAACAGCAACCTTTTCACGGCACCTCCTTTTGCCGTACAATTTGACAATACCACTCCCAACCCTTCCAATTATAACTTTACCTGGGATTTTGGCGATGGTACTATTGTGGCCAACAACAACCTTGTGGTGTCTCACACATACCTTTGTAATGGCATTTATGATGTAACACTTTTAGCAGAAGAAATTGCTACAGGGTGTGAAATTATTGACACCTTATATAAAAATAATTTTATCCATTGTTATGGAGGTACTGCATATACTCACAACGCAACCATAACACAAACAGGACCTATTTACAACGCTATTGGAGATTCAGTACTTCTAAGTTGCAATACCAGTTCTGCCTTCACATACCAATGGAAACGCAACGGCATATCCATCCCCGGTGCCAATGATAGTTTATTTTATGCCAAGCAAAGCGGCAACTATACTATAATGATAATTAAAGATGGCTGTCCAGTTCATTCACAGGGAATTGATGTGTATTTTAATGTTGTTGGTTTAGCAGAGCAACCTCCCAATAAGCTGACCTTGTATCCCAACCCCACCACAGGCATTCTAACCATTGAAGGAGTTGAAGGTATTGTCTCAGTTTATGACATCTACGGCAGGCT
>DTRI01000232.1 GCA_012966015.1 Flavobacteriales bacterium
GCTCGGAGGGCCTTGTGTTAGTTTGAGTAGCTTTGCAATTGCCCCAGTTTCTGTCCGCCACGCGAGATATTTTTCGTAGTGTTCTCGAGTCTCCCAACGTT
Organism: Flavobacteriales bacterium; assembly: GCA_012966015.1. Lineage (GTDB taxonomy): Bacteria > Bacteroidota > Bacteroidia > NORP154 > NORP154 > NORP154. The sequence continues at coordinate 102 of DTRI01000232.1, forward strand.
CATAAGCAATCAACACGTCGGAATCATCCTGATCCTGGATCAATACGATGTCGATAATTCCGTCATATTTGCGCGTATCGGGTAGGAGCTGTTTGAATACTGAGACGAGATCGTTTCCCGTACCTTGATTTGCCTTAACTTCGAGAACGACAGTGACGGCCATTAGATCCTCCCTCTTAACTCTTATTTTCCTTTGCTTCAGGACGAGCTGCTACCAAAGTAACTCCATTATTTCCTACGAATTCCGAATGTTTAATGCCTGCATCCAATTGGAATTCATCACCAGGCTTTAGGTTATATACTTTATCAGAAACCACTATTTTTATGCTCCCGGCAATAATAACTGTATCCGCATCAAATGGGTGATCGTGAAGATCGTTCACGTGTCCCTTTGGTAAGGTAACGGTCACAATATTTTTATGTCCTCGTTCTGATAGGGTCTTTTTTGCAGTTTCTTCCATAAGATGTTTCAATTTTGATTCCTTGACAGAGTTATTCCAATTTACACTAAATTATTTGTTGGATGAACGGGAGTAATTTTCTCTTTCTACGTCGATAAAACCAATTAGTTAGTAAAGATTTTTCTTGTTTTTGGTTTCGTAGAGTGAAGAGCCGTGAACACAGGGTGCAGGAAATGCGGCCCAAAGTCTTGTTGTGAAATATAATAGTCTGTGTGGCTCATTTAAGCCGGGAAGATGCAATCGCCTCGTATACGTATCCGGGAGCTTTCCCCGGTTGGTACTGTTGTCCTCGGACCCAATTACGATCCTTCCAAGTACCAACCCATATCCTACCATCCGCCCAGAACATGGTTCCCCGCCCATTCATAAAATCATTCACGTATTCACCAGCGTATATAGCTCCGTCAGTAAAATAATACATTCCTCGACCGTGCTTTTTACCGTTTTCCCATGCACCAATGTATCTATCCCCATTGGCTAGAAAGTGTGTTCCTTCACAGTTATGCCATTCATGTATGTCATGGCCAACGCATGGGGATAGAGCCGATGCTGCCGAAAACTTTGCCAGAAAAAGCACAATCAATAATAGAAACAGAGTGAAGCGGGGCATTCTATCTGAGTCACCTGCACAGTTGGTTGAGTGCGTTAAATCTAATTGAATTTCATACACCTGAGGGAGTTACACGCCTTGTTAATCATTCGTTAGGAGATGTCAAAACCTTCGACAAAATTGGTTAAAAAAATTCTGCCATTTTTTCTTTTTTTTAAACTACCAACGACACCGCAATAGAAATCTCTGTATCGAGTGCCGTTGTAGATCCCATCAATATTAAAAAATCCTTTGCACAGGTTTTTCCTTTCATTCCACCTGAAGGGATTGGGGATTGGGGCTGTCGCAAAAGATATGGGGTCCGAAATTACCATTTTGTTAGTCTTACGCTGTTTAAAATAACCTACATCAGCTCCCTGAATTACAGCACTATCCCCAACTGCATCGGCTTTCTGATAAGCGAATTTAAAATCTTCGATGCTTTCACCGCGAGTGTCGCGCGATACGGAATTGTACGTCGTTATAGGAGCTGGCAGAGCACGAAGTCGGTTTTCAAGGGCTCGTTGTGCCACAGCGAGCTCTTGTTCTTTAATGCAAATCTGTTTTGCGAACCTGGCAAGACGTTAGTCTTCAAGGTGCTTCTTTCCCGCTCTGGATTTTCTTTCTGTCTCATAGTCTGCTTTGGTTTTGTATCCCATTTTTTGCAGTATTTGCATTTCCTTAATCGAAGAAAATTCTCCTTTCTCAGCATCGGATTTTGTTCAGAATACACAATAACCATGTGCGCGAACGAAAAAACAATAATGGCAAAAGCCAAGATCAAAAACGGTGTTTTCGTTTTTTTCTAGCGCATTTTGTTGCCCATCAGAGTCCACTGAAAGGTGATTTTCTCACTTAGGCAGTCTGTGTCCAGGATGATAAAGTAAACCCACTGTACGGAAGACCTAAAGAAGATGCATCGTAAGGCACTGTTTTTATCTTTGATTGCATTGTTGGTGACCAATGTTTGGATGGCGTGGGCTTTGCCCAAATGCCAGGGAAATGACCCAGGCAAATGGCACCACTGTCACGGTTCCCATACCAAGAGGCTAATTGTTTCGGAGTTCAGAAACGGGACTTACAGCATTCCCCACTACACGACGTACATCGGGGAATGGGAAAATGGTCAAGCCGACGGACAAGGTTCCTATACCAATCACAAAGGTGATAAATATTTTGGCGAGTTTAGATACGATAAATTTCATGGTAGGGGCGCTATGCATTTTGTTGATGGGACAACGTGGATAGGGCTTTGGCGGGATGGAGAATGGGTTAACGGGGACAAATATGGGGCGGGACAAATTCCTTCCGAGGTAGAGATATATGCCTCGAAAGTAACTCCTTCCTTAGAAAACAGGTCCTCAGGGCGCTTGCTCAGATTCGACATTGAAGCAGGGCGAAAAATAGCTGAGAAGAATTGTGGCTCCTGTCATTTGACACAGGATTTTCCCGACTGGACAGCTGGTGTTGCGAAGGACATGGATCCAGATGCCTCTCTCTCTTTCGAGGCAATTGCCAATCATCTTGATATGGAAAGCCTTGACGCTCTTAAAGCCGAATTGAAAACCTCCCACTGGCCCGATACCGGGAACAGCTTGAGCGGCACTGATATTGATAATTTGGTCGAATATATTATGGGCTTTGCAAACAAATAAGGCACTTGTTTGTATCAACGTTTCTAGGGGTTAAATAATGGTTTCAAAGCCTTGCGACCTTTCACG
>DTRI01000233.1 GCA_012966015.1 Flavobacteriales bacterium
ACTACATCCAAGAACGTTTTGAGGTAGCAGCACCTTCTTTTTTAAGTGCAGTTAGTTTAGCTCCGGAATGGAGCGGTGCATATGCTGAATTAGGATTATGCTATTTTCGAATGCACAAGTATACGGAAGCCGAAAAAGCTTTTCTAGAAGCGTTTCGACTGTCATCATCTACAGTGAATTATAGTTTCCAGTGTCCACCTCCTAATTTTTCTAGTAGTGATGAACGATGGGAACATAAGGTGTCGTCCTTGTCACCTGCTAATATGCTTTACTATCTTGGTTTAATCTCCTTTGAAAGAGGACTTTTTGAGGAATCGGAAGAATACTACCTGAAAGGTCTTAAACTCGACCCAGATTTTGCCGATTTGCACTTTCAGCTTGGTTTGGTTTATACGCGACAGAAAAAATGGAAGCTTGCAGAAGAGTCTTTCCTCGAGACAGTTCAACTTAACACCCAAATGGCTCAGGCTCATTATCAATTAAGCTTATTATATTTCAAACGTGGGAAACATCAAGAAGCCAAACAAGAAATGGAGATTTCTCAGCGGCTCAACAAAACGTTAGAAGAACGATTGGATCAACAGGTGGCGCTGATGAGAAATGAAGATAAAGCTCCTGTCCTATCCAATTTGGGGAGAATGAACTTAAATGATCAGAAGTATGAAGCAGCAATTCGAGATTATAGGAAAGCAATTTGGCATAATCCTAATTTGGCTGAAGCACATAACGGTTTGGGATATGCCTATGCCCTACAGGGAAAATGGGAATTAGCTCTAGAGGCACAGGAACAGGCACTCCAGTTAAACCCTCAGATGCCAGAAGTCTATTCTGGGATTGGAATGGTATGGTTTCGAAAGGCTGAAATTTCAGGGAATATAACAGATTACGAAGAAGCTCTGACTGCCTACCGGAAAGCTATAGCTCTAAAAGTTGATTTTCCAGAAGCGCTGGCGAATATTGCTAATATCAACATGAAACTACACCGTTTTGAAGATGCTGAACTCGATTATGGAAAACTTCTGTCGTTTCAACCGGAAAATCCAAAAATTCGTCTTGCACTTGCGGAGGTCTGTTTTCAGCAACAGAAATATGGGTCGGCTGAGGTTCATTATCATAAGTTGCTCCAGACGGATTCTCACCTGATTGAACCGTATTATAGACTTAGTACGATTGCGGCTAGCCGAGGAAATCTGGATATAGCTATAGGCCATCTTAAATCAGCATTAAAAATACAACCTGATACAGTACAAACGTATTATCGTCTTGGAGAAATCTACGCGTTCCAAGGTGCGTTTGAACAAGCGAAAAAGTCATATCAGCAAGTAATTGCTCTGCAGTCATCTGCTGCATATGCCTATGATCGATTAGCACATCTTTATGGTGAAAATCGTCAATTAGATGAAGCACTTCAAATGTCCCAGAGAACCGTCGAATTGGAGCCTGAGGAAGCAGTATACCTGAATACATTATCCTGGTTATATTATTTGGTAGGCACTTATTCCAAGGCGGAACAAACTATTAAACAAGCATTGCTCTTGGACCCTGATAATTCCCTTTATAGAGAAGCTCTTACTGCCATTAAACAAGCCCAAACGTCAGGTAGAAACTGAAGATTACAATAAAGCATTTCTCCAGCATCACAAGAGAAATTATAAGAATATCTATTACTGGTTGTCTTGTTTTTTTATACTCGAAAAGGTAGAAAACGCGGGGATTTTAACACCAGCCAAAAAATGTAAATCAACGAATATTTTTCGTCAATACACTTAAGGAGGTAACATAGATGGCACTAACTCAGGAACAGTTGGGCTTTTTTGACGCTTTTGGTTACTTGATGATCCCTCAACTATTTTCGTCAAGTGAAACAGATGAAATTATTGAAGCATTTGAGTGGACAATTCAAAATTGCGGTGGTGGCAAAGATCACGATGGTTCGAGCCGTACCATGTTTCCAGGACCAATTGAACACTAAACCTGATCGGTGGAGTTTTGGGTGAGGATTTTAATTATTGTGGTGGTGATGGAAATTATTATACCGGGGACACTGGATGGCATCCAGACGGAGGGTGGGGAAGCCTTATAGCGGCGAAAGTTGCTTTTTATTTAGATCCTTTGACTCGGAATACAGGAGCACTCCGCGTTATTCCTGGCAGTCACCAGCCTGATCATTTTGTGCGTAAAGAAGGAATAGACGTCAATAATTCACTTGGGCTCTTTGGTATACCACCTACGGAATTTCCTGGAGCCATAGCTCTCGAAACTAACCCTGGAGATGTTGTTATCTTCAATCACGATTTGTTTCATGCCTCATTTGGTGGTACTTCATGGAGACGTATGTTTACCATGAACTGTACTATCAAACCTGAGACTTCGGAAGAGCTAGAACAAGTTCGTCGATATATGCAAGCTCATACACCAGGTAGTAATAACTATGTGACCGGAGCAGGGATGTACTACCCTCCGATGATAGATACTGCTGATGAAAATCGCTTGCATCATCTTCGTCAACCGATAGAAATCCATGATCAGCTTTTCCCTCACTTGGCCCGAGATGTCGTTAATCAGGAATCGACAGTCTAAGTTGTGGCTAGCTAAAACCCGAGCGCAAAAAACCAGTGCAGATCTATCTTATTCGTCTTGGAGGGTTGTCGGGAAATCTATATTAGCATCACTTCAAGATCGGAATTGCCTAAACCGGATGGTCTTGTCAAATACGATTTAATCGGCAAATCGAGAGGAAGGAGGCTTAAATGGAAAGGTTACAAATCTTCTTACCTAAGAGTTGATCAAGTTCCATGAATTAAGGTAGATATGTTTATACCATGGTGTATGGAATTTGGCATAATGTGGAAAATTGGCTAAGATCCGCTA
>DTRI01000234.1 GCA_012966015.1 Flavobacteriales bacterium
AATTGTCGGGGCGAGAGGATTTGAACCTCCGACCCCCTGCTCCCAAATGAGGGGGTATTGAAAAGTAATGAAACGCTAAGATAAGCTAATACCCCTACTTAAAGCCTTTAAATAAGCCTATAACCCCTCCAATCCATTTCTTGCCATTTTCATCATATTTAGCCTATATTGCTACCCAGAGTGCTACCCAGAGCATGGGTAATGCCCTCAGACGCGAAATAAAGACACTTGCTGGGAAGCTCAATGAAATTCACCGACAAATCTATCAAAGCGTTAAAACCGAAATCTGACCGCTATGAAGCGTGGGAGGATAACGGAAAGGGGTTCGGGATACGGGTTTCCCCCACCGGAATGAAGAGTTGGATTTTCTTTTATCGGTTTGAAGGGTTGAACAGACGTATGACATTTGGACGCTACCCTGCCATGACATTAGCTGAAGCCCATACTCTACACGCCAAAGCGAGGGAACAATTAATTAAGGGTATTGATCCGGGCGAATTGCTAACCAGAGCTAATATTGAACACAGGGGTTCACCCACCGTTGCCCAATTAGTTAATGAGTATATCGAGAAGTGGGCAAAGCGTCGAAAAAGAACATGGCAAGAAGACATCAGGATGTTGTCAAAAGATGTGATTCCACATTTAGGTAGAAGAAAAGCCAAGGACGTTAAGCGAAGGGACATCATTCTTATCATTGATGAAATTGTAGAACGTGGCTCTCCCATTACGGCAAACAGAACTCTGAGAATAATTAAGAAGATGTTTTCCTTTGCCGTCAAGCGGGGTGTTTTGGATGCCAGTCCCTGCGTAGAAATTGATCCCCCTGCTAAAGAAAACAAACGGGAACGTGTTCTAACAGAAGATGAAGTAAAAATATTCTGGCTTGGATTAGAAAAGGCCAAAATGTCTGATGGCACTAAACTGGCCTTGCGATTACTGCTGGTCACAGCCCAGAGAAAAGGGGAGGTTGCTCAAGCTGAATGGAGTGAGATTGATTTAAAGAGCGGTTGGTGGACGATTCCCAAAGAAAAGGCTAAGAATGAACGAATCCACCGAGTCCCTTTGTCACAGATGGCGATTGATATTCTCAAACAAGCAAAAGAGCTTTCAAGGGATTCAAGGTGGGTGTTTCCATCGGTGAAGAATCAAGCTATCACGCCAAGGTCTATAAGTAGAGCTATTAGGAATAATTCCAAGAAAAGACCACCGGAGCATCCCAAGCACAAGCCCCCCTATGGGGAGTTCTTCAAGACCGAGCGTTTCAGTCCACACGATCTAAGAAGAACGGCAACCAGTATGATGACAGGTTCAGGGGTTGATGAACTTCACGTTTCAAAAGTTCTCAACCACACTATTTCAGGTGTGACCAGCAGACACTATAACCATTACACCTATGACAAAGAGAAACAACAAGCCCTTGAGACCTGGGATCGGAAGTTAAATAGTATTCTTACTGGCAAAAAGGCAAAGGTCGTTAATCTGAAAAGGAAGTAACCACATATAAGGGGTAGGACCGCACCGGAATTGTCGGACACCTTCACCCGACCTTCCCTTTATCCCCCCGTCTGAAGGAAGCATGGAGGAGCGTGCCAATGGGAAAAGGAAAAAAAAACAAAAATTATTTTCATAATGTAGCGGCTGGTTATTTTTTCAACTGCCTTTACTACAAAAAAACAAATAATCCTCTTGCCCTATGGAGTGTTTATCGGCTTTGCCGGGAGGAGAATATTGCAATACCGGAATGGGTATATGAATATTTTGATAAATGCGCTGATAAATTATTAACAGACAATGACCTGCCCGGCGATAAGGTTGCCCCTTTATGCTCTGAAGCCCTTGGGTTCAAAAGTTTAGGGCCGGGTACTCCGTGGAAAGAAGTAAAAAAAGAAATAAGAAAGTCGAAAGCACACCGTGCTGTGAAAGACGCAGAAAAAGCCTCCCCAAAAAACTTTCGTTACGAGATATTAGAAGATGCCATTAAAAGACTGGTGGATGATTTTGGCCCCGCCTTTGAAGAAACTGATACGGGAACCATCAACCGATGGATACGAGACTATGAGGAAACATTCGATCCCAAGGAGGTCAAAGCAGTCTTAGATGAAATGCGGGAACTATTTCCGAAGGTTTAATCCCTCCCCCCGATCCCACCCAAACCCATCTCTTCCCCTATTCTAAACCCTCCCTTTAACCAGTAATTCCCCATTTCTTTGAAGCACTATCCCTGCCCGATAGTGCCTTAGATTTTTTCTGTTCGGGTGATAAAACATAATCACTTTAAGAGAAACTTTTTTCTTACGGAGGTTAAATGTCGACACCACTCAAACACGCATTGGTAGACCATATGGAGCCAGCCTATCGGGTAGCGATTCAAATTGGTAGAAGTGATGGCTGGCTCTCAAAAGTTGCCGCTGGAATTAAAGACCCTACCGAAGTTGAAAAAAATCAACTCTCAAAAATTCTGGGCCGGACTGTCGGTGAGTTATTTCCATCTCAAATAAAGGTTGCATGATGTCTATGCTGTCAAAAAAACAAGTTGTGGAAAGAACTGGGCTTAGTGCAGTAACTATTTGGAGACGCATACAAGCTGGGGATTTCCCGCAACCAAGGCAGTTGACCCCGAATCGCATTGGATGGCCCGATTCAGAGATCGAGGAATGGGAAAACTCACGACCCGTTGGTCAATGTGAAGTGCCGGAAAATTTAAAGAAAGACACGGCGGTGAAAAATAATGGCTAATTCAAAGAGTAAAAATATTTGGATTGAACGGGAAATGATTTTGTCCCCTGCATTTCATAAATTAAACGGTAGAGCAATGGAAGTTTTACTTTTATTTCTTTATCGAAGGCAGTGGAGAGAACCTTATCAGCGCA
>DTRI01000235.1 GCA_012966015.1 Flavobacteriales bacterium
AGCTGCAACTTTCTTTTCAGCCTCCTTTTGTTTCAGTCGGTAGAAGATCTGGATGTATCCATACTCAGTAAACCAATTGGCAAGATTAGATATTATGCAAAGCCGGATGAGTTTGACTTTGATAAAACCTATACCAAACAAGTTCATTCTCAGCTTTTAAGACTCTCCAAGGAGCTTCTGGTGAAACAAAAGGAGGCTGAAAAGAAAGTTGCAGCTGATGCTGCTTCCGCAACAGCGCAGGCACAATCAGACGCTGATGACAAAGCCAAGGCGAAGGCTGCAGCCGAGGCTGCTGCGAAGAAGAAGGCCGAGGCAGATGCTAAGGCAAAGGCTGCTGCTGATGCAAAAGCTGCTGCTGCTGCCAAGAAAAAAGCTGAAGAAGAAGCCAGGGCCAAAGCCGCCGCTGATGCCGCTGCCAAGGCGAAAGTCGCTGCAGATGCTAAGGCAAAGGCAGATGCTGATGCAAAAGCTGCTGCTGCTGCCAAGAAAAAAGCTGAAGAAGAGGCCAGGGCAAAAGCCACCGCTGATGCCGCTGCCAAGGCGAAAGCCGCTGCAGATGCTAAAGCAAAGGCAGATGCTGCTGCCGCAGCCAAGAAAAAAGCTGAAGAGGCCGCTGCAGTAATAGCTGCTGCGGAAGCAGCATCGAAGGCAAAAGCTGAAGAGATAGCCAGGAAGAAGGCCGAGCGCGTTGCGGAGCAAAAAGCGATTGAAGCAAAATACGAAGCTGAAATTGCCAAAGCGGATAAGGCCTTAGGAGAAAAGGACTATACCTATGCAAAAAACACTTACAAAGTTGCACTGAGCATTAAACCGAATGAAAAATACCCTGGTGACAAAATAAAAGAGATTGACAAAGCCATAATGTTGGCGGCACAAAAACAAGCTTTGGAGGACGCGAAAAACAGAGGGAAAGAGCAACAATATGTCGCCGATATCGCGGAGGGAGATTTAGCGCTTAAGAAGAAGGATTATGCCTTGGCGAAGCAAAACTACAGTGAGGCTCTACAAATTAAGGCAGATGAAAAATACCCAGCTGATAAATTGAAAGAGATTGAAAGGATTTTGGTTGAGAACGCAAAGGCTGATGATGCTGCCAGGGCACGTGCTGCAGCCGAAGCTGCTGCAAAAAAGAAAGCCGAAGAAGAGGCCAAAGCGAAAGCCGCCGCTAATGCTGCTGCAAGGGAAAAAGCAGAAGAGGCTGCCAAGGCGAAAGCCGTTGCTGATGCGATAGCCAAGAAAAAAGCAGAGGATGAGGCAGCAGCGAGAGCGGTCAAAGAAGAGGCTGCTAAGTCAAAGGCGGAGGCAGAAAAAGCGCTGAAAGCCAAGTATGACGGCGCCATAGTAAAGGGGGACAAGCTATTCAGATCAAAGAAATATGATGAGGCAAATGCATTTTATCAGGAGGCGGCGAATTTGAAAGAAAATGAGAGCTATCCAAAAGAAAAGATCGCTGAAATTAGAAAAATTCAGGATACGGCGGTGAAGGCAGAAGCGGATGCGGAATCGGAAGAAGTGGAGAACGAGAAGAAGTACAACTCCAATATAAAAAATGGAGACATGTCAATGAAGTTCAAAGAATACACCGATGCAAAGCAGTTCTACACAGAGGCTTCTAAAATTAAGCCGGCCGAGACGTATCCAAAAACAAAATTGGAAGAACTCGAGACGCTTTTGGCAGCGCAAAAGCTAGAGAATCAAAAGAAGGATGAAATCAAAAAGCAATATGATGCCGCGGTAGCTAGAGGCGATAAGAATTTTTTGGCCAAGGATTTAGAGGCTGCCAAAACAGCGTATAATGACGCTTTAGGAATAAAATCTGATGCGGCTTATCCAAAAGATAAAATTGCTGAGATTGATAAAATAATTAAAACTGAACAGGAGAGGGCTGCTGCTGAAGAGACAGCCAGGGCAGCAAAGGAAGCCAGAGCTAAAGAGGAAGCGGAAGCCGCTGCAAAAAAGAAGGCTGATGAAGAGGCCAGCGCTCGAGCGGCAGCTGCAGCGGCTGCTAAAAAGAAAGCCGAGGATGAAGCAAATGCCAGGGCAGCCGCGGAAGAGGAAGCCAGAAGGAGAGCAGAGGAAGCAGAAAAGGCTAGTGCTGCTGCAGAAGTAGCGGCAAAGAAAAAAGCCGAAGAAGATGCAGCTGCACGACTAGCGGCGGAAGCTGCCGCAAAGAAGAAGGCTGAAGAACAGCGAAAAGCTGAAGAGGCTGCAAAGGTCAAAGCTCGAGATGATCAGTATAACAAGTTAATTGCTGATGCAGACAAGGCATTTCAATCCAAAGACTATGGCGCCATTAGGTTGTATGAGAGCGCGTCGAACATCAAGCCCAATGAAAAATATCCAAAGGATAAGATTGCAGAGATTAATGAAATATTGGAGGGTAACAAATCCAGGGAGGATGAATACGTTCAAGCGTTATCCGATGGAAATAAGAATCTGGCAGACAGAAACTTCATGATGGCAAGAGGCAATTTTGAAGAAGCGCTTAAGATAAAGCCAAATGCCAGCGTGCCAAAAACTAAAATTGCTCAAATTAACAAGGTTATGGGTGATTTGGCAAGGCAAAAAGCTGCAGAGGAGTCGGCGCATAGAAGAGCAGAGGAAGAGCGAAAACTGAGGGAAGCCAAAGAAAGAGCACATCAAGAAGAAATAGCAAGACAAAAAGCGCTTAAAGCCAAACAGCTGGCAGAATCCGCAGATCAGATGCGATCGCATCAGCAAAAGGAAAAGGAAGCGGCGCTTTCCATGTCGGCAGATGAAAGGGAACGTATGCTCTCAGAACTTGCACTTGAATATCCGGAAGGGTTAACGGAGGAGAAGTTTATGGATGGCCAGAAAAAAATCGTTAGAAGAATAGTGGTGTTTGAAGGAAGAGCGGACGAATTTAAAATGGTTATTCAGCCCTGGGGAGCAAAATACTACTTTAAAAATAATGCGAGCATACCCAAGCATCAGTTCGATCGCGAGACCAATGAAGTTGATTTGTAGTAGCGAAATCCTCAAGTATCCTGTTTTTATTCATTGCGTTTTTTAATCTCATAAGCTCGATTCCGTATTTAAATGAGTAAATGAGGGGATTGTAATTATTGGTCTTAGCACTATAAAGTCTACGATTATTACGTAATTAGTAGTAGTTTATTAGATGTTAACAGTTAGCCTGCCTGCTAACGTTTATCAAAAAATGATGATCGGAATAGTCAAAAATAGAGGCTCATCACTACTGGTACTTCTGGCCTTATCCTTATCAAATTATTCTTTAGCCTCCAATCAATCTAAGTGGGAAATTGGCGTTGATGGTAAAGTGACAAAAAACGGAGTTGCTCTGGGAGGTGCCTTGGTTTCTCTTAAGATCAATTCGAAGGAGGAAGCTAAAATTAAAACCACCGGAAATGGGAAGTTTATATTCCTGTTGCAGCCCGACAATACTTACATCATAGAGATCTCTAAGCCTGGGCTTGTAAGCAAATCAATCGAATTTTCCACGAAGAATGTACCAGATGATAAGGTTGGCAAGGGATTTCCACCATTCCCCATTCTTATTGAACTGTTTGAAGAAATAGAAGGGTTGGATATCGCGTTTCTCGAAGAGCCAATCGGTAAAATTCGCTACTATGATAAAGCGGACAATTTTGATTATGACGAGTCTTATACGAAGCCAATCCAGGCAAGACTAAAAAGACTTATGAAGAACTATGCGCTGAAAATGAAGGAGCTGCAGGTTCGTTATAACGAGATCATCGTGAGAGCTGATGCTTCATTTGATATGGGTACATATTCCACTGCAATAAGTGCCTATAAGTCAGCACTTTCCATAAAGAGAAATGATAAATACGCGGGCGAAAGGATAAATGAGATTCAACATATATTAGAAGAAAAAAAACAGAAAAAGCTGGATGCGAGAACGAGGGTACACGAGACGAAAAAAAAAGCACTACTTGATAAATACAATAGATTTATTGATCGCGCCGATAATGAGTTTAATGGCGAAGACTATTCGCGGGCACGCTTATCCTACATGGAGGCCGCCAAGGTAAAAGCAGATGATGAATACGCGATAGGTAGAATAGAGGAGATAAACAACATTTTGTCTGCCCCTAAAGAGACGAGCTCTTCCTATTCAGGGCAGACAGAATATATAAAAGAAAAACCCTCACCTAAACCAAAGAAACCACGATCTAAAAAAAAACCTGTAAGAAAAGCTATAATACCAGCTGTGAAGGATTTAATTTCAAAAGAAGAACAGCTTAAATCTCACCTTCAGCAACTGGCGCTGGAGTATGGAGAGGGTGTCACAGAAATTATCAAAGTTGAGGGGAACAAAAAGACCATAACCAGAATAGTAGTTCGTTCGGGCATGGCAACCAAATACAAAAAGATTATGTACGGCTTCGGAACGTATTATAAGAAGAATGGCGTGGATATTACCAAGACAATTTTTGATATTGAAACAAAATAAGTAATCGCTACTTAACCAGAATAGGAAATTTTTGCCTGACCAGGTAAAATCCCCCGAAGAGAACAGAAGTAAATACGAGGTCTCCCAACACCGTATTGTGAAAGAACGGAATAGCGGCAACATAGCAAGCTGTCAACCCATAGAGCCCTTGTGAGTACATGGTTGCGCTTGTCATCCATACTCCGAAGTTGGTAATCACAAAAAACAATACGGAGGCTGAAAGAGACCCGATTATTACCGACTTGGGCTTAATGTTATTCGAGATACGCATACCTATAAGTACCATGAGGGCAAAACTTAGGTAAACCGCCGGCATTCCACTGTGAAATCCGATAAACAAGTCCGATAATAGCATAGCGGCCATCGGAATTAAAAACGCCAGTTTTTTATTGGTAAAATACGCTCCTCCAAAGAGTGCCATGGCAGCGATAGGGGTGAAATTAGGTGGGTGAGGAATGATTCGGAATATAGCTGCAACCAACACAACCACTACCAGTGCAATCAGTCCCAAATTTCCTTTAATTTTTTCCATAAAGCGATTGTTTATTATTGCTGCAAATTTAAAAATTATTTATTCAATAAATTCTTGATTCATTTACTGAAATTTACAGGGCCCTTGTTAATAATCAATAACTTGCCTATGCAATGGAAGAAATAACAATAGCACTAACAGCCGTATTTGCCTCTGCTCTAACCTTCTTTTCAGGGTTTGGACTGGCAACTATACTAACACCTGTGTTCGTGTTTTTCTTTCCCATCGAAATTGCCATTGCACTCACAGGAGTTGTGCACTTATCCAATAATATCTTCAAGCTTTTACTCATCGGTAAGAATATTGATTATTCGGTATTTCTAAAATTTGGAATACCTGCTTTGATGGGATCTTTAATTGGAGCGTTGTTATTGCTAAAGTTGGGTAAATCTTCTCTGGCAGTAGATTATCAATTTTTAGGATTTGAAATGCACTTTACCCTTGTAAAATTTATCATAGCCCTTGTGTTGCTCACCTTTTCGGTGATGGAGCTACTCCCATTCTTTGAGAAACTAGAATTTTCTAAAGGCGCCTTAGTCCCCGGTGGTATCCTCAGTGGTTTTTTTGGAGGCCTTTCTGGTCACCAGGGAGCATTGCGAACAGCTTTCCTTATCAAGCTCAATCTATCAAAAGAAGCATTTATAGCCACTGGGGTCAGCATAGCATGTGTAGTAGATTTTATTCGAATTCCCGTCTATTTTTCATCTTTTCATATTGCTCACCTTCAAGATAACATGAGCATTTTGCTGATTGCAACTGGCAGCGCATTCGCGGGAGCGCTCATTGGTAGAAAAGTGCTGACCAAAGCGACTTATGGTGTTATCAAAGTAGGTGTAGGGGTGTTTATTATTTTGGTTGCCCTTGCTTTGGGTGTTGGCCTAATCTAATTTCTTCCGCCCGGTAACAGTTGAGAAGCTCAATTGAATCAGTTTGAGCAGTGTGCACACCTATCTCTTTTAAAAGCGCCTTTGCACTTTCCGTTAGCTGTGTCAGCGGATAATAGTTATCCCTGGCAAAATGTACATACTTAATCATGCGAAGCCCACTCCACCAGAGCAGCAATTTGCTGTTGAATTTCTCTGCCGAGCCTGTTTCTCTTTGCAGCTCTTGAACTTTCTCCAAAAACTCACCAGTACTAAAAAAATCGTGTATTGAATCAGGGAATTTAGCCAACGCAGCATTGACCTCTTTGATACCAATGCATTTGTAGAATTCTGGAAGCAGGGGCAAGCTTAGTTTGATGTCTCGGAACGTTCTTAAATCGTAAGATAAAAATTGACCGGCCTGTTCCTCATATTTGTGTGCTTTCCAATCCATAAGCGCTTTGCCCGTACCAAAAGGGACGCGATTGGATGTCCGGCATGAGGGATAAACACAAGTCTCAGTAATAGTCCCAAAACCACCAATGGGTATCAATTTGTTGATAAAGTAGAAGTCTTCACCAGCTTGCCGCTTATTCATGCCACCTACCAGGGCATATGTTTCGGCGCTGACGGTCATGCAAGAGCCAACGGTATGGTAAGCATTCGAAAATCCGGCAAACTTTAATCCCTCCACAAAATAGCGCAGCGAAAGTTCATAGTTCACTATTCCACTTATCAATATTGGATCGGGCTCCTCACCCCAGTCATGCTCAAAATAAATGCAGGCAGACCTCTCTTCCTTGCTATAGTGCTCGGCAATTGCCTTGAAATAATTCGGCTTCACTGTGCAATCTGCATCCAGACAAATTATTACACCATTCACATCAATAGATCCGAACTGTCGCAAGGCCTCATCCATCCCAATTTTTCTTGCCATCCCAACGCCAGCATTTTTATCTGATAAGCGTGGTGCATGCAGGTAATGGACTGCAAGCCAGCTCTTCTCCTTATTCTCCCTGAAGGCACGTATCTCCGTAAGGCAAGCCTCATTTTGCCTGATAACATCGTCAGAGGCGCTTTCACTAGAATTGACCACAACGATCACCGCCACCTCGCAATTAGGTTCCTCGCAATCTGTCAGAGAGGACAATGTTTTTGTAATATTGGCTTCATTCAAGGCAGGTATAACTACAATTTGCTGTGTTCCTTTTGAAATTGTGCTGCTGATCCGAATATCCAGTGAAGTATATCTTTTGAAGTAGTACTTGCAGATATCAGGAAACGGTTTTTGATTTGATGAAACCATACCTTAAAACAATCTCTATTCGTAAATTTGTACTGAATCCATAATCAGCTAATTTATATATATCTATGAAGGTTTCCATTGAGATCAGATCAAAATCAAGTCAAGAATGGTTAAGTGCCGTGATGAATGATTTTGATTCATTTTTACAAGATCATGCGGATTGTGAACGAAAGGCTTCAGCTATGGCTTTGAGCTTTATCGCAAAGTATCCAATGCGCACAGAGATAGTCCCAGAGTTAATTGAAACGGCCCTTGAGGAGTTGGAGCATTTTCAGCAAGTGTATGATGTGATGAGAGCCAGAGGAGTTGAGCTCGCTTCTGAAATAGAGAAGGATGTCTACATCAACAAACTGATAGCATTGAGCGCCTCTGGTGGAGAGAAAAGATTTATGGATAGACTATTGTTGGCTTCAGTGATTGAGTGCAGAGGTACCGAACGCTTCAAAATGGTTAGCGAAACAGTGGAAGATACTGAGCTAAAGAAATTTTATAAAATGCTTTGGACTGTTGAAGCGAAGCATGGAAACATTTTTGTGGCAATGGCACTTCGTTATTTTGATGAAAAAGAAGTTTATGATCGCCTCGATTATTTTATGGAAGAGGAGGTGAAGATTCTTGCGTCTATTAAGCCCCGTGCTGCAGTTCATTAATCGAGCTTATTTCTGTTTGTTATTAACGCTCCTCACTCATGAACAACCACATAAATTTTGTATTTTTACCACTTAGCGCAATTTTATTATCGACATCATTTTGTAATCATTTCTCAACATGAAAGTTTCTTCATTTTGGATTAGAAATATCTTGACGCTTGTTTCACTTTTTATCCTTAACAGTGACTCAAAAGCGCAGTTAACAGGCACCTATACCATTGGCGGTATCACTCCAGATTATACAACTTTTACGTTAGCAGTCGCTGATTTGGTTGCTTCTGGCGTTTCCGGCCCTGTAATTTTTGATGTCAGGGATGGCACCTATCCTGAGCAAATTAGCATTGGGACGATTACCGGTGTTTCCGCAACAAATACGGTAACATTTCAGTCGGAAAGCGGAGACAGCACAACAGTCATCTTAACATTTACGCCAGCTTTAAGATTTGAAAAGACAAATGCTGAAGGAATTGAGAGCAAAAAACCATTAACCGATAATTAAAAGATCATTTTTTTACATCAATTCAATAAATTAAACAACACAAATGCTAAACAAAATGATAAATTTTAAACACAGAATTCAGAGATTGATTCTTGGAGTCTTATCGATAATAGGCTTTGCGGGAATGGCTTCAGCACAATGTAGCGTTGGAGAAATTGAAGTATATGTTGACGTAACCACTGATCAGTGGGGATATGAGATGTATTGGGAGCTATTACCAACTGGTAATGCATGTGGCACCGGAACTGTATTTGCAGGCGGAAATGCTGCCCAGGTTGGATGTGCTGGTTCAGGAGCCACTGCAGGCAACGGATATGCTTCTAATACTACTATTACTGAAGGCCCTTTTTGCCTTATCGAGGGCGATGACTATGACATATACACCAATGATGACTACGGTGATGGAGGTTCGATATTTGTGGTTAAAATAGCCGGTGTACCTTTACAAATTAATACATTTACAGCTGTCGGGGCAAATAGTATTTTTACGTTTACCGCTTTGCTACCAACTAACAATACAGTGTTCAATCAGGAATATTACGACACCTTAACGCCAGGTGTTGACAGTAGCAGTACGCGTTACTACACCAATATCCCTATCAGGCAAGCTGAAGCGGATCTTATCTGGTTTGCAGGAGATTTACTAAACCAGGGTACCGTCGCACAAACCAATGTGGTGCTTAATACCACTGTGATGAATGGAAGCAATACGGTATTTGATGATAATGCTCCTGCAATTGCCAATTTCGGTAGTGGTGCGTCAGCTGTTGGTATTGTTCCAACTTCGTTTACACCAACGTCTTTGGGTACATATGATGTAACCTTTACGCTTTCTGCAGATCTTACTGATGAGGTACCGTCTGACAACATGGCAACGAGTACAATTGAAGTAACAGATACTGTCTATTCCAGGGATGACGACAACTATACCGGATGGGGTAGCTGGGCAGGTGCAGGAACGCTCTATAAGATGTGCAACTGGTTTGAAGTTCCCGTTCAGGATACCGTTACGTCTGTGTCCATTTACTTTCAGGGCAATACGACCGTAGGTGCTGTCATTCAGGTACACATATTCGACAACGCCCTCACGGCTTTAGTAGGTGCTTCCAGCGCGTTTATCACACTTACGGCCGGGCAAATAGGCCAATGGATAACTATTGATATTCCTGATACACCGCTACCTCCAGGCGGATATGCTGCCGGTATTGAGATTTTCTCAACTGAGGTACTTGTAGCTATTGATCCAGATCTTGCTCCACCACAGACTTCATTTATTGAAATCGGCGGAACATGGTACTTTATGGGCAGCATTCCTTATATTAGGATGAATACCAAAGCTCCGGCAGTTTTGTGCAACATGAGCGCATCTACATCGGCAGGAACTGATCTGAATTGCAATGGTAATGCCAATGGTACAGCAACAGCTACTGGTGCTGGCGGTACTGCGCCTTACACCTATCTATGGGATGATACAGGTAATAGTACAACTGGTACTATAAGTACTTTAGATGGAGGCGTTTACAATTGCTTAATCACAGATGCTAACGGTTGTAGTTATACTGTAGCAGTGAATATTGATGAGCCAGACGTGCTTTCATTGACTTCAGGAGTTACAGATGTTATCTGCTTTGGTGACAGTGATGGCGTTGCCATGGCTATAGCTGCAGGAGGAACAGCTCCTTATACTTACTTATGGGATGACCCAGGTACGCAAACTACCGCTAATGCAACTGGCTTAAAGGCCGGATCATACAACGTAGTTTTATCCGATGCTAACGGATGTCCAACTGCCAATATTACGGTAGTAGTTTCGGAGCCGGCAGCTATGGGGCTTAACTTCAGCTCAACAACTGCAAATTGTGGTATAGGAGGTACTGCATCAGTAAATGTTACAGGCGGTCTTGCTCCTTTTACATACAGCTGGAATGATCCCGACAACCAAACGGGCTCAATT
>DTRI01000236.1 GCA_012966015.1 Flavobacteriales bacterium
TCACAATACTGTAATATATTTCTGTGTAAATACCTTTTATCCACCTGTGCTGATAATACAAGTAGCGGAATAGAGTCTGCTTGAGCGTTCGCGACGGATGTAACCAGATTAGTTGCTCCAGGGCCGGGTGCACCTGATAAAACAACACCTACTCGGCCAGTTGCCAAAGCATATCCAGAAGCCATGTAACCAGCACCTTGTTCATGTCGAGCAGTTACAATCCTAGTCGCACCAATGATACCTATTTCATTGTAGGTTGGAAGGAAATGACCTCCTGCAACTGTAAAAACAGTTTCAATGCCGACATCTCGAATTGCTTCTGCAATGATTTTATTTCCCTTTATCATATATCTTAATTATTTTTTATTAACTAATTTAATGTTTTCCTGCAACTTGTCTCTTAGAATAGATTAAGAATAACAAATAATTATATTTATTTAATTTGTTATCATTAATCACTATTTTCAACACTTATACATATAAATTCATACTTATCATTCAAAAGTTTCATTAACATTATTTAAGCTATATAGACTGAAACTTTGTAATATAATTTATAAAGAATATGTTGTAGTTTAAAGTCAAGACCCGTCTTTACACTTGGATATTTAACTCTCATCTGAGCAAAGATTAGATCTTATTAATTGATGCTACTCTCCTTGATCTTAAGGTACATTGAGATCCATTTACGCGAATCTTTCCATCTGTTATTACAAGAGCTACTCCTATGAATTCGCCTGCAGCTAATGCATCCATTGCAGATCTCTGAGGTGACCCAAGTGATGCATCGATTACAACTAAATCTGCAGGGGCACCCTCAATGATTTTGTGACCCTCAAGATTGAATGCTCTTGCAGCGTTTCCAGAAGCAATAGCCCAACCAACTTCCGGAGAAAGTCCTGTCATTGAACAGATATCTCCGAGAGTTTTGATGATTCCTAGAGAAGTGACCCCATAGCCAGTTGGAGTGTCTGTACCAACAAGTAAACGATCTAAGCCTCCTCGGTCCATTAATCTTTCAACAACACGTAACATTGATCTAACCCCGCCAGCTTGAACGACTTCTATAAACGGCGGGCCTTCTTTATGATCGCAAACAAGATCAACATCTTCATCAGAAAGTGAAACAAACGAATTTGCATGAGAAGCAATACTAGGACGTACTGTCAAAACATCATCTGCTGAAAAATATGGATGTTTTTCACCACCTGCACCTCTGTCAGAAGTAGCGCCACAATGCATATGTACAACCATTCCAAGGTCACGAGCATAGGTGGATAACTCTCCGGCACGTTTTGGATCTTTAAGCGAACCAATTCCAACCTCACCAATAATCCTTACTCCCCCTTCAAAAGCTTGATCTATATGATTAATCTCAGTATCTTGCTCAAGAAGAAGCGCCCCTCCATGTACTTTTATTCCGAGTGGCCCATAGTTTTTATAAGAATAATACGCTGCTAACGCAATTGCTAAGGCAGAATCTGCTCCAACTCTTCCAGGAACATGGACCTCACCTGCTGAAACTGCATGTGTTACAGCTCCATGGACCATCCGCTCTAAATAACCAACAGATTGTTGCTTTGTTCCAAAATCGCCTATAGTAGGATGAACATGTGTATCAACAAGGCCTGGAGCGACAGTCATTCCTTTGCAATCAATACTTAAATGTGGACTTTGTGAAGGCTCTTTACCAATTGAAACGATCCTGTCTTCATCAATAACAAGTGAATCTGCTTTAATTTTAGGTGAGTCAAACTTGCCTGAGAGCATGTCTCCTATGTTATAAAGTAGTGTTTCCATATTCTTTAAAAAAATAATAAGATTAACTAAGGTATTTAAAAATTTTATAAATTTGGCATAATCTCATTTGAAAATAACTCTATTTGAGCAGGATCTTCGACAAGAGGGTTTATTATCAGGTGCTCTATACCAGTCCCCTCAATAGAACGTATCCGTTCAATCATCTCATCAATTGTACCAAATAAATATGCATTTTGAAGATCCTCATCTGACCGCTTAACGTCCATCACACTTCTATAAGCCTTCAATTGTTCCTCAATCACTAAATCCCTATTTGTTGAATCCACTATGTGTAGCCATTGAGCATGCGCTACTGTGAAATCTTTTGTGCTGCGTTTTTGTTTGATTCGATCTAGAACGGCATTTACGTCTTTCTTAACAATTTCAGGACTGGTCCCACTAGAACGACATATCCAACCTTCATGACGAGCAATTCTTTCTAGCACTGCAGGAACCATAATAGGTTGATCAGGATTATCGACAACGTGAACTTGGGATCCCCCCCCAATCCAGATAGGAATTTGTCTTTCCGGCCTAGGGTATATTGAAACACCTTCTAATGGATAGTATTTTCCTTCATGATGAACCTCATCTTCCGATAACAATCTACGGATTACTTCTAGTGCTTCATCCGTTCTTTTTCCTCGCTCCCGTTTAGAAACACCAAGCGATTTGAATTCAATTTCATCGTGACCTGTCCCGACACCTAGGATCAAACGACCCCCACCAGAGTAGTGTTCTATGCTAGCTACTTCTTTGGCAGTTAGAACTGGATGCCTCATTGGAGCACACAAAATAGCCGTACCCAATATAATTTTCTCAGTCACAGCCCCTGCTACTGCTAACGTTATCAATGGGTCTTGCCAGGCTACTGAATAAACATTTGGAGCTACTAATAAATGGTCAATTACCCATAGAGATTTAAAATCATGCTCCTCAACAGATGTAAAATATTTAACTAATTCCCTTGAATCTGCAACTTTGGTCCATTTGCGGGCCTTCTTTATGATCGCAAACAAGATCAACATCTTCAT
>DTRI01000237.1 GCA_012966015.1 Flavobacteriales bacterium
CTGGTAGGGAATCAGCGTAAGGTGTATAACGAGACAATTAATATGCGTTTCCCATTTCATTTGCCTCACTGCTTCAACGTATGGTAAGGACTCAATATCACCAACCGTTCCGCCTATTTCTGTGATGACAAAATCATATTCTCCCTTTTCGCCCAACAATTTAATACTATGCTTAATCTCGTCGGTGATATGCGGAATAATCTGAACAGTTTTCCCCAGGTATTCTCCCCTGCGCTCCTTCTCAATTACCGTCTGATAAATTCTTCCAGTGGTAACATTGTTGGCCTGAGAAGTGGCAATATTCAGAAATCGTTCATAATGACCAAGATCCAGGTCAGTTTCAGCACCATCATCGGTTACATAACACTCACCATGCTCATAGGGGTTCATCGTTCCAGGATCTACATTGATATATGGATCCAGTTTTTGTATAGTAACCGAAAAGCCCCTCGCCTGTAGCAATTTAGCCAAAGAAGCAGAAATAATGCCCTTTCCCAGCGAAGAAGCTACGCCTCCCGTAACGAATATGTAGTTAGCTTTTGTCAATTGATTTCCTCTGAAAAACAAGCCACAAAATTATGAATTATTAAGGAGATTATCTGAAAATAAATGGGGGCGAGAATAGATTTTAGATGATTCTTAAAACGTAAGGCTAATCCCGGCAGAAGGAAGTATTGGAAGCTGGTCAACACGATTGTATGCCTCCCGATCAAAGAAGAATATATTCTGACGGTTATACACATTCGTAACGCCAACAACCGCCTGTAGTGTAGAATTTTCCGTTATTTCAAACTTTCGCTTAACTGATACATCAAAGCGATGATAAGTTGGTAAGCGGCCCTCGTTGAGCGTACCATATACAATACCTATTTCGCCGTTATTCGTTGTTACATTAGAATTAATTCCATCGGCAAAAGTGTGTTTCTCAAAAACTCCCTGGGTTTGCGTAAAGGGAAATCCAGATCCGAGGTTCCATCTTGCGCTAGCCTCCCAATTCAGATTCTTACCAAATGTGTACGCAAAAACGAGGTTTGCATTGTGTCTTCTGTCGAAGTGGGGAGGGTATTCAATCTTATTTCCATTTTCATCAGTTAATATATCATCGAACCTGGTTACTTTACCAAGGGAATATACCAACCATACATACAGCCGCTTGTAATCGTACTTAAACAAGAAATCTACTCCGTAGGCAGCACCTCTCTCAACCACAAAATCCTTCTTTTGAAAGTCGGGTTTTTCTGAGAACTCCGGTGAATCGTCATAGAGCTTATTTCTATTAATATTCGTGAGCTGAGTAAACCTCTTATAATAGCCTTCAATATTGAAATTCATCCTTCTATTGAGATCATATTCCACACCGAGAATTGCATGCCAACCCTTCTGTAATGCATGGGTGACCGGACTTCCATCAAATTCCTTCTGCAAATTATCAGGTCCTGATAAGAAACCATAAAAGAGGTTTACCACATCCCGATCCGAAACAGCGCTTATTAAATTTTGAGAATAGAATCCACCGGCAAATTTGAAGCGCAGCTTTTCTGCGGCATTCAATTTCATTCCAAGTCTCGGCTCAAACGAAGGTGTTGACAAGGAGGCATAGTACTGTAACCTGAAGCTGGGTTCGAATATGAATTTCTTAAACGTCTTCTTATACTTTACGTAAACTCCTAGCTCTGTGGTGAAATCATTCTGCTCAATTTCCCGGTTTAGCTGATTGAAAAATCTGAAATCCGTCTCAAACCCGAGAACATCAATACCATATTTCAATTCATCTTTACCCAAAAAATAAGTAAAATCAAATCCCACATTAAATCCAGAGATCTTACTAAAACGCTCCTTTTCATCAGTTTCCTGAAGAGCTATCTTATAACTTGAATAGGAGAAGTTCCCATCTACCAGCATCGGTGAATTTGAAGGAATCAGTAAAAAATTGGTTCCAAATCCAACAGAATTCCAATGAAGATCAGATACTGCGTAGTTTACCTGATCATTAAAAGAGAATCCGAACATATTAACCTTACTTCCTCTATTTCCATTGAAAGACAGCTTTCCGTATAAATCCGTAAAAGTGTAAGGAAGCCCCTCAGCATAATTCCCTCCACTCACATTGTCTAACCAACCCTTGGTTACTTGTGTCATCCAATCCGAGTACAATAATTTTGAACTTTCCTTTAGGTAAGAATGCTTGGCCGAAACAATGAAGGACGTACTGCTTCTTGAATCTTCGCGGTATTTCTTAATTGGCCCTTCTATAAGCAGCTTGGATGCGAAGGGGTTAACCGATACTTTTCCCGTATATCTCTTCTTGTTTCCATCTCTGGTGGTAATATCCATTATGGAAGAAATTCTTCCTCCATATTCCGCATTAAACCCTCCGGTGTATACATCCGCATTGCTAATAATATCTGCATCAAATACTGAAAAGAGGCCTATGGAATGAAAGGGGTTATAGACTATCATCCCATCCAGCAATACCTTGTTTTGTATAGGAGAACCGCCCCTTATATACAGTTGTCCGCCCTGATCTCCGGTAAAAATCACCCCTGGCAGTACTTGTAGATATTGCGCGAGGTCAGCTTCGCCCCCTACCGTTGGAATCTGCTGTATTTGTTTAGGTGTTATCTTAATAACCGAAGTTTGAACTTCCGTTTTAGCCGCCTGTCGCTCTGCGGAAATCTCCACAAAGTCGAGCTGAATCGTGGACTTAGTGATCGTAAGTGTCTTATTCACGATTTGTCCTGCTTTTAATGAGATAGGTACTACAAGCGTATCAAACCCCAAAAATGTAACCAATAGCGTATAATCCCCAGGTGGAACTTTGGAAA